>CAYOCZ010000311.1:0-4389 GCA_964402475.1 uncultured bacterium
CGATGGAATAGTTCAGGTCAAAACCGCCCGATGTCATCTGTACCTGCAGTCCCGAAGCCAAAGCCGAACCGGAAGAAGTCGACTCCTCAGCCACACCGCCTTCCACATCGCGCAGGACGTGAACCGACGTGCTCTCACAGCCGATGGCGAAGACGCGCTCACGAATCGGGTCAATCTGGAAGTCAAACGGCGGCCAGTAGCCCAGGACGAAGTCCGACACGATGATGGAGTCGGTATTGCAGTCGACCACGATCATGCCCAAGCTTTCGCCCGGCGGGGCAGTAGGTCTTGTGAGATAGACCCGATTGCTCCACGGCACCCATCGTGCGACCTGCAATGGCCATTGCGACGCGGGGCCAACGATCTTCCTGACAATGGAATCTGTGAAGCAGTCTATCACGTAGATGGTTTCCGCAGTGCTGGTACTGCTGTACGGGATGTACGCCTTGTGGTCCTTGGTGTTCATCGCCATCTGGTTGAACATGCTCTGACCACACCTGATGGGGAAGCTCCGGGTGACTGTGTCGTGCTTGGTGTCAATTGCCACGAGGTTGCCGCCGTCAGGCGCACAATACGCCTTCTGGCAAGTCTGGTCGAGATTCACCCACCCTGACGACCAAGTGCTACCCAGGTCAAGAACCGCAACGAAGGAGTCGGCGCTGCAGTCATATGCTGCCACCAACGCCGGCCCGCCCCATCGGGCCAAAGCAACGTAGATCTTGTCGCTGACCGAGTCCCAGCAGGGAGTGCTGCAGTAGATGTAGTCGGACACTGGTACCTGAATCTGACGCACCACAGAATCGGTGGCACAGTCAAGCTCATACAATGATTCGTTGGATTCAATGTACAGGCGGTCGGTCGAAGCCACATACGCTTGCTTACCGGGGACAGGCAGAGTCCTCATCAATGTGTCGGCGGCCGCGTCAATCACCACCAGGCTGTCAGGCGCGGGGTTAACGTAGACGTAGAGTTTCTGTCTACGCCAGTTCCAAGAGTAGAACCCGTAGCCCATATCCCAAGACCTCGGAATCCGAGCCCTCAACTGATAGGTGGAGCAGTCAAGCGCAATGTGCTCGTACGAGCCAAGTAGGTACAGCTTGTTGAGTTCAGGGATGAAGTACCCATTCATGATGAAGGACGGCACGTGTATCACCGTGTCCACTTCCACTTGGGCCAGCAAGAGCATGGGAGCGAGCACAAGCAGAAGCTTCTTCATGGCGACTCCAATCTCGAAGGGGCGGAAGACCCGCCCCTCCGAATAACAGACCTACTTCACCACGGCCTTGAGCCTAGCTTGCTCCGTTCCCGTGTCAAGAAGTACGAAGTAAGCACCGGAGTTTGTTCTGTGGTCAGAAGCCTTGGTGTCCCAGCAGAGCTGGTGGATGCCTGCCGGCTGTGGGCCAGAGTGAAGCACCCTTATCTGTCTGCCGACGGCATCGAAGACCGTCGCCTTCACATGAGCGGGCGCGCCCAACTGGTATTCGACCGTGACTTTGCCGGGGTCGCTGATGAGCCGGGCTGGGACGGAGGCCGGCCGGGTTGAACCAGCCTGCCCACCGCCCCCGGACGTGGGAAGCTCCTGCCGGTAGAAGTCGTTTCTAGGGTCGCCGTACTCGTCCTGACCAACGATGAGGTACAGGTACGGGGTGCCAGACTCTATGGAATACGCCAGCGAAGCGCCCGGACCCAGCGCCTGCGGGAATGCGCCTGCTTCGCCGTAGATAATCCAGGCAGGCTTGGAGTTGTAGTGGTAGTAGAGTGAATCGGATGACTCCCCGAAAACCACCCATGGGCCTGGCCAGTTCGGCTGAGCCGAGCTCGCCGCTTCGTGCGTGACGATGGCGCTCCCGACACCTTGGGCCTTCGGGGTCGCGATTTCGTGCTGCCACGAATCTCCATCGACGTAGTAGAGAGAGAGGTACTGATCCCCGCAGAAGGCTAGCAGGCACTCTTGGCCGGAATAGAAGTCCTTCTCGTACGCGAGCGAGCCGCCGTAGGTCACTTCCACAGGGGTGTCTTCCAGTTGGGTCCAACCGCCCTCAAGCGTGAAGCTGTGCACCGCGCTCGCCGTCCAAGTGGCGCCCTGCCGGGATGCACTCTGCCAGTAGTAGACCCCGTTGTTCAACTCCTCTGTGACTACGTAGTTCGTGTCGTTCATCGAGTCGACGAGCACCGGGTTGGACATGTTCGAGTTCGGCGATATCGTGAGCTTGTACATCTGCGCGCCCTGGACTGCGGACCAGATGAACGTCGGCGTATTGTCGGCGATGAGTGCAGTCTCGCCCGGGCATATTCCATCAAACATCACGTCCCCGGGGCCGGGAATCGAGTAGCACCAGAACTCGTCGCCGCCTCCGGCGAGGCAGTACATCCAGCCGGCCACGTAGGTCCCGTAGTAGGCCGAGGCAGGGCGGAAGGCGATGCTTGCGCCTGCACCGAGGAAGAAGTCATCTATATCTTCTTCCTCCCAGCTTGAGTCCGCCAAGTGGTAGCAATACAGCATTGGCCAGTCCGGGTCACCGTCCTCATTGCCGACGACGAGGACTTCGCCGCCAAACCGCCACTGGAAGGTTATCGCCGGATCACCGAGGAACCAGAGATCGTAGTTCTGCCCCAGATATACCCATTGCGAACCACCTGGGGCGCTGGGGTCGTAGTACTCGAAGTATGTCGACGAGGAGTCTGAGGGGTCGGGAAAGATGCCCCAGACTTTGCCATCCCCGTAGGTAATGGCGCTGCCGGTCTGCACCTCGGCCGGGTAGGACACGGGAAGCATTTGCTCCCACGCCACGGCCGCTGTTGCTGCGATGATTACGCAGAGAGATGTTTTGAGCATAGTTACCTCCTTATGCTCAGTTTGGCGGCGCACTTGCGCGCCTCGAACTGGGTGCGTCTTTCTCGGCGCCCGGTGCCGGCTGCGATGCCGACCCGCGAAGAACCACGGCGGGTTCGGCAATCCTCTTCAAGCCGCAGCCAACGAGTAGATAGCTCCGACTCGATGGTCTAGCAATGGTTCGTTCCGAATCGGCATCGCAGGGCGCACGCAGGGGCAGTTCATCACAGCCTCTCGCCACCCAAGTCCTTGGCTGCGAGTTATCCGCAGCGGGTGTCATCAATCTCGACCCACCGTATGCACCGTTCATGCCAAAGATCCACGGGTTGAGAATGCGAGACTTAGGTGACGTGGGGTCTCCGGATGTGTATCCTTTCGGTCACAGGCTGTCACCGTAGGGATACAGCACATGTTCGTTCGATGCCACTGACCCAAGGGGTCGAGAATGCGCGACCTATGTGAAGGCCGGCCTGTCAGAGTGTGCCTTTGCGGAGACAGCCTGTCACCGGTCGGAAACAGTTGAGGAGACGTGTGAGCGCGATGGGCGCGCGCAGGGACACGCCATCGGGAGAACATTTCACACTCTGGGCCTGCTTTGGCAGGGCGTTCGGGTGCGGGAAACGAAAAACGCGAGTCTGGTTGGAGCCGGAGACTGACGGCACGCCCGCGTCGGTGTCTTGCTCACGTATCTCACCGTAGGCTGACACTTAACGCGCATCGCCTGTTCTCCCGCAACTGACTTGGGGGGCATGCCCGGGGCTTGCCCCGGGATAGTACCCGGAGTGGCCCGTGCTGTTCTCTCCGAACACTTCCGGCAGGGTCTCCGGAAGGCGATTCTGAGTGTTCTCCCGGTGCCCGCCCGAACAGCCATGGCCGGGGCCCATCCCGGCCTGCACTCCATGAGTCTCTCTCCGGCCACGGGCAGGACCGAAGAGGAACAGGCGGGGTGAGTAGCTGGGCAGCCGGCCCAGAGCGTGAGCCAGAGAGGGAAAGGCCCTTCCATTCTTCGGTTGCCCGGCCAAGACGTGCGCCATGGGCGCTGACCTCCCCGCTGTTGTGCAAACCAGGCCGCACGACACACAGGGCAGACTCTGCCCATCATTGGGTCAACACCATAACTCTTTCTACCGTCGGATGTTAGCGGAATGACTCTACTAAGACAGGCTGGAAAACACGCCCTGCGAACCGCCCTGGGAACCGTCCCGGGAACGGTTCTCGGGGTGATTCGGATGGGGATTCATGAGTGGACTTCCACGGCGATTCTTGGGCGGGTCTGCCCCGCGACAGGCGGACAGAATCAGCAAGGGACTTGCGGGCGGGTAGCCGCGGCGATTCAGAATCCGACTTGCAGGTCGAATCGCATCTCGACTCGAAGGGTGAGTCACGGCGCGGTTTGCAGAGGGACTCGCGGAGGGATTTCCGTGGTGACTTGCGGGGCGTTTTGCGGGCCGAGGCGGAATACCGGGCTGCGAACCGGCGGTCGACTTCCGGCCGGCGTCAGGCTCGCCGCTTCCAGATCGGCGAGATTGCCCGAAGCCGGGCCACGACCTTCTCGA
>CAYOCZ010000312.1:0-4374 GCA_964402475.1 uncultured bacterium
GCGGCATACGACCGGAGATACGCCGAGGTGTACTTCGCGGGATACAGCCGCGGCTGCGCCGCGAGTCTCCAACTCCCAGTTTGCAGCTACCCGTGGCGGAGTTCGGTTCCGGGCCATTCACGGCCACGTTCACATCTGCGTAATCTGCGGAATCTGTGGATAGTCATCTCCGGCCTTGGCGGACGAGGAACGATGAACTATGAACGAGGGAGCGACTTGACAATGTCAGGCGTCACTCTATAATCCGGCGTGGCTTTTCGTCGAGATGCCGGAAATCCACAGACCGCGCGGACTGCCCAGGCTGCAGCGAGCCAGCATTCACGGAATCTGCGAGATCTGCGGGGGTCCTTGTCCCTGTCTAGCGAGGGCTCTTGAGTAAATCGAACGGTGTGAGTAGCCGTTCACTCGTCTTCGTGGTCGACGACGAGCCGCTGGTGGCCAAGATGCTCTGCATGATGCTGAAGCGGGCAGGATGCGAGGCGACGTCGTTCTCGACCGGCAAGGCTGTGCTTGAGGCCTTGGGGCGAACCCAGCCACAACTCGTATTGCTCGACTTGGTGCTGCCCGAGATGGACGGCATCGAGGTGCTGCGCCGGATCCGCGAGGCTGCGCCGCACGTGGCGGTAGTGATGGTGTCGGGTCAGGGGACCATCAAGGCCGCGGTGGATGCCGTCAAGCTCGGCGCGTCCGATTTCCTGGAGAAGCCGGTAGACCAGTGCCGGCTGGAGGCGGCGCTGGCTCGCGCGGTGGTATGCTCTAAGTTGCGCCGCCAGGTGAACGGGCTGCGGGCAGAGCTCGCGGAGCGGTTCCAGATCGTGGGCAGTTCGAAGGCGCTTGAGCAGGTGCGGCACCTCATCAGCCTGACCGCGCCGACCACGGCGAGCGTGTTGATTACCGGCGAGAGCGGTGTGGGCAAGGAGTTGGTGGCGCGGGCGATTCACCTGCAGAGCCCGCGGCAGGCCGAGCCGTTTGTGGCGCTCAACTGCGCCGCGATTCCCAAGGAACTGATTGAGAGCGAGTTGTTCGGGCACGAGCGGGGGGCGTTCACCGGCGCCGACGCCGCACGCAAGGGCAAGCTGCAGGAGGCGGACAAGGGTACGCTGTTCCTCGATGAGGTTGCGGATATGAGCCTTGCGGCTCAGGCCAAGCTGTTGAGGTTTCTCGAGCATCCGGAAGTGGAGCGGCTCGGCTCGAACCACTCGGTTCTGCTCGAAGTGCGGATACTCGCGGCCACGAACAGGGACCTCGCCGAGTGCATCAAGCACGGTTCTTTCCGCGAGGACCTTTTTCACCGTCTGAACGTGGTGACCATCAGAGTTCCGGCGCTGCGCGAGCGGGTCGAGGCTATCGAGGAGCTCACCGCGTTCTTCCTCGAACGTTTCTGCCGGCGGTGCAACCGTGCGTTGAGCCTGGCTCCGGAATGTCTTCCTGTCCTGCGCAGCTACGAATGGCCGGGTAACGTGCGCGAGCTGCGGAACCTGGTCGAGCGGGTGGTGGTGCTGGCCCGGACCAACCCGGTTGAACCGGACGAGTTGCGGTCGTTCCTGGGCGTCGAGGCACCGGCGGGGCACGGCGGCGCGCTCAAGGCTGTCCTGGACCGGGCCGAGCGTCAGGCCGTAGAAGAGGCGCTTGCTGCCGAAGGCGGCAACGTGAGCTCGGCGGCGCGAGCGCTTGGAGTGGAGCGCGCCAGCCTGTACCGGATAATGAAGCGCTACGGCATCCCACACGAGCCGGCCGACTAGGTAGTTTCAGGTTCCTGGTACCAAGTTCCAGGTTGTCGGTTACTGGACAACGGTTTGTCGCCTTTCGGTGACAGCTTGTCACCCAAATGATACACTTCCGGCCATCGACTTCAGCTAAGTCTCGCATTATCAATCCGTGAATCTGTGGCACTGAAGGTGCATACGGCTATTCGGGATCGGAGCGGAGTACGCCTTTGGTCGCCGATGGCGCGTAGTGACAGTTCAGCAACCATCGGCAAACGGAATTCGTCGTGAGCCGGTTCCTCGTACGTTGACCGGGTCGCGCAGCGTTTGCGCAGGGTCACACCCCGACCGCGTAGGAGGGCCGGCACTTGGTGGGTTTCTAGGCGGAACAACTCGGTTATAGCCAAGCAAAGGGGCGGCATCTTCCGCCCCTTCTTCTTGCAGTCGGGTCCGGAGGGCTGGGCGCGTTGCGCGGGCAGTCGGTGTCGAGCGTGCCAGCCTTTACCGGATAATGAAGCGCCACGGCATCCCACACGAGCCGGCCGACTAGGTAGTTTCAGGTCCCTGGTCCCGAGTTCCAGGTTGTTGATTCCGGGTCAGCGGGTTGTCGCCTTTCGGTGACAGCTTGTCACCCAAATGATACACTTCCGGCCGTCGACTTCAGCTAAGTCTCGCATTCTCAATCCGTGAATCAGTGGCACGGAAGATGCTCTCGAACAACTGCCTGACTGGTATCCGCCTCCTAGAGACGGGGCCCTTGCGGCCCCGTCTGCTTGTACGCCCAGCATGGGAGTTAGCCTGCGGGTGAGAGCCCAAGTGTCACCCTACGGTGACATCTTGTCACCGTAGGGTGACACTTCCGGCGGTCCACTTTGTCTAAGTCTCGCAGTTTCAATCCGTGAATCTTTGGCATCAAAGGTGCACGTCGAGTGGGTGTGATGGGAGACAGTCATGTCTTCGACCACGGATGTTGATGTTAGTGGGTCAGACCTCATCTGGCCCGGGGGTTGGGTATTGCAGTACGACCGGGTGGTCAACCAAAGGGAGGTTCGGCCGCCCTCGAAGAGTGGAGTTGATTGTGAGCCGGTACTTCGCACGCGGATGGAGCCACGCGGACGCGTCACCAGGCACGGGTCTGGCATCGGTACCGCCGGACCGAGTTGCCGGGCGTAGGCGCGGCGCCAGCGTGCACGGCATGACGTCCAAACCACGCGAAGAGGGCTGACGCTTGGTGGGTAGCTAGGCGGAAGGACCCGGTTGTAACCGCGCAGGGGGCGGCAACGCCGCCCCCTGCTTTTGCCGATGGGCCCGGATGGCTGGGCGCGCTGCACGGCGGCCCCGGAATCCGATGTTGAACCACAGAGCACACAGAGAACTGAAGGGACCGGACCGAATCTCGGCCTTCACCCGACTCCGTGGTCTCAGTGGCCTCTGTGGTTGATTCTATCTCGGCTCTCGGGCGGCGGTTCAGTCGCTTGACTTTCTGAGGCAAGTGCATACACTTATCGCCCATGTGGCTCGTTCCGCTGCTGCTCGTGTTCGCCTTGCCGGTCCGGGGAGAACTGAAGTTGACCTTGGAGCAGTCCGCATACCCGGCCGACGACTCTGGAACGGTACTTGAGGTATCTTACGAGATTCCGAATACTTCCCTGACATTTCTGCGGGAAGACAGCGGGTTCGTTGCTCGCTATCAGATCAGCATTCAGGCGTCCGACAGGCGGCGCGATATTCTGGCCGGCGACCTCTGGCAGAGGATCGTGCGGCTCCGGGAGTACGGCCCCACGATGGCGCGTGATTCGGTCGAGGCCGGCACTGTCAGCCTGGTCGTGCCCACGGCTGCGCTTGATGCGCGCGTCGAGGTCAACGACCAGGGAAGCGAACGGTCGGCGCTGGCTTTGTTCCGAATCGAGCGACCGACCGGCGGGCTCATCATCCGGCTGTACCGGTCGGGCAAACCGGTCTCGATGCGCAAGTATGGGATCGGCGACACGCTCGTGGCGGTGGTTGAGACGGCGAGCGGGCCGGGCACCGGGGACAGTCCTCATCCGGGGACAGCCTCCTTCGACAGCTGCCGGTTCGTGCTGAAGCGCGGCCGCCGGGTCGTGACCGGCGCCACGATTCAGACAACGATGAGGGATGAAGGCGGAGGGATGAAGACGCAGGCGCGGTTTGAGTATCCGATTGGGGACTCGGCCGGAGTAGCGCGGCTGGGCGGTGGCGAGTATTCACTCGAGGTCGTTGGTTTGGCCTCCGCGGTCCCTGTCGGACAGCGCGGCGGGGACCGGGCTTTGCGCGCGAGCGTGGGATTCCGAATCGAGGTGCCGTTCTTCCTGGATGACTCCGAGTACCTGCATCGGGTCGAGCAGCTCGTCTATGTGGCGAGCGGCGGGGAGTTGAAGCACCTGCGTTCGGTGCCGCGTGGCGAGCGGCAGCAGGCGTGGCGCGAGTTCTGGAAGAAGGAGCATGCGCCGGTTAGAGGGCGGTACGTGAGCGAGGAGGAGTACTTCGAGCGGATTGACTACGCGCAGGAGCACTTCGCACACGGTGAGCGGGGGTACCAAAGCGACCGCGGCCATGTCTACGTCCTTTATGGGGCGCCGGACCAGGTTGAGTCGCGGCCCTTTGACATCGACTCACCGGCATACGAGATCTGGTACTACTATCAGAC
>CAYOCZ010000313.1:0-2221 GCA_964402475.1 uncultured bacterium
TGTCTTTGTGCCTTTGTGGTGGGCGTCCGCCTCTGTCTTTCTTGACTTCAGAGGCCGTTTTGGGATTCTAGAAAGCCGGTGTCATACTTCCTGCAGCAGCTTATCAACGGTCTACAACTCGGTTTCGTCTACGCCCTGATGGCGCTCGGGTACACGATGGTCTACGGCATCGTGGGGCTCATCAACTTCGCGCACGGGGACGTGTTCATGGTGGGAGCGTACATCGGTTTCTATGCGCTGGCGAGCTGGAAGCTGCCCTGGCCCTTCGCCATCGTTGCGGCGATGGTAGGCTGCGGGGTCCTGGGTATGCTCATCGAGCGCGTCGCGTACCGGCCGCTGCGGAGCGCCCCACGGATCTCCGCTCTGATAACCGCGATGGGTGTGTCGCTGTTCCTTGAGTATTTCACCAGCCTGAGATTCATGTTCGGGCCGGACTACCGGGCTTTCCCGAGGCCGTTTGCCGTGACTTCGTTCAACATCGGCGGCGTCTCTATCAGCAACATCCAGATAATCGTGTTCGCGGTGTCGACCGTCCTGATGGTGGCGCTGACTTTGTTCGTGAACAAGACCCGGACCGGGATGGCGATGCGGGCGGTGTCCTACGACCGCAGCACGGCGCGGCTGATGGGCGTCAACGTCAACTGGATTATATCGGTAACGTTCGGCGTGGGGTCGGCGCTGGCCGGAGCCGGCGGGGTGCTGTACGGCATTGCCTACCCGCAGATCAACCCGTTCATGGGTGTCATGCCGGGGCTGAAGGCTTTCGTGGCGGCGGTGCTGGGCGGAATCGGCGTGATTCCCGGGGCGATGCTCGGCTCGCTCATCATGGGCGTGGTCGAGACGTTCACGTCCGCCTATGTTTCCTCGACTCTGCGAGACGCCGTGGCGTTCGGCATACTGATACTTGTGCTGCTGGTCCGGCCGGCGGGAATCCTGGGCAAACCGACGCGGGAGAAGGTGTAACGGGGAATGACGAATGACGAAGTCCGAATGACGAATCAAGCTGGAATGAGGGTGAATTCCGGCTTGGTCATTGGGGCTTGGACTTTGATTCGTCATTCGTGCTTCGTACTTTGGGCCTTAGGGTCATGAGCGCAAGGCGAGGTAATGCCGGCGTGATGGCGCTGTTCGGAGCGCTGGCAGTCTTCGTCGCTGTCGAGGCCCTGATCCTCGCCGGCGTCCTGAACCCATATTGGCAGCAGATTATCTGCCTGGCCGGGATTATCATGATTTCGGCGCTGGGGCTGAACCTCGTCTACGGCTACACCGGGCAGTTCTCCCTGGGCCACGCCGCGTTCTATGGCATCGGCGCGTATACGGCCGCGCTCGTGACCCGGGGCATCGGTGGCCATAATCCGGCGATTCTGTTCCTCGGGCTCGTGGCCGGGGCGGTGCTGGCCGGCCTCGTTGCCCTGCTTATCGGGCTGCCGATACTCAGGCTCAAGTCCGACTACCTCGCCATCGCCACGCTTGGCTTCGGGATTATAATGAAGGTGCTGCTGGACAACTCGGACAAGGTGATCCCGTGGATGGGAGGGTCCCGAGGGATGAGCGGCATCCCGCACCTAACGAGCTTCCTCTGGGTCTTCCCGCTGGCGGTGGTTGCGGTCGTGGTGCTGCGCAACATCGTCTTCTCTGGGATCGGCCGGGCCTTGATTTCGGTGCGCGAGGACGAATTGGCGGCCGAGGCGGTCGGCATCGACAGCACGCGGTACAAGACCCTCGGGTTTGTCGTCGGCTGCATGTTTGCGGGCGTGGCCGGCGGCCTGTACGCTCACCTGTTCACGTTCCTGCATCCGTCCAACTTCGGCTTCCTGAAGTCAATCGACGTACTGCTGGTCGTGGTGCTGGGCGGGCTCGGCAGCATCTCTGGCACCATCGTCGCGGCAGTAGCGTGGACATTTCTGCTGGAGGGCTTGAGGATTGCGCTGCCGCCGGCGGTCCAGGACTGGCGCTGGGTCATCTTCCCGTTGCTCCTGGTCGTCTTCATGCTGGTCCGGCCGGGCGGCATCTTCGCCGGGACCGAGTTCGGCTTCTTGAAACCGAAGGAGAGCCGGAAGTGACGGCCGTTCTCGAAACGCGCGGCCTGACCAAGGTCTTCGGCGGCTTAGTGGCGGTGCGTGACTTCACGATGTCCATCGCCGAGCACGAACTGGTGGGCTTGATCGGGCCGAACGGCGCAGGGAAGACGACCGTGTTCAACCTGATAACCGGGATGTAC
>CAYOCZ010000313.1:2321-4370 GCA_964402475.1 uncultured bacterium
CGGGCCGAACGGCGCAGGGAAGACGACCGTGTTCAACCTGATAACCGGGATGTACATGCCGACCGAGGGGACCATGATGTTCGACGGCGCCGACATCCGCGGAATGAGACCCTACCGCATCTACCAGCGCGGGATTGCGCGGACGTTCCAGAATACCAGGCTGTTCAAGCAGCTCTCGGTGCTCGACAACGTCCGCGTCGCGTACCACCACCGGGGTGAGGCCGGGCTGGTGAGCACGATTCTGCGTGGGCCGGGGTTCAGACGCGAAGAACGGCAGGTTACCGAACGGGCGGTCGAGCTGCTTTCGGTTCTCGGGCTGGAAGGAAGGCGGGACGAGCTGGCGCGGAATCTGCCCTACGGCGAACAGCGGCGGGTCGAAATCGCCCGTGCGCTCGTCTCCGAACCCAAGCTTCTGCTGCTGGATGAGCCCGCAGCCGGAATGAACCCGTTCGAGGTCGGCACCCTGATGGACCTCATCCGGTTCATCCGGGAGCGGTTCAAGCTGACGGTGCTGCTGATTGAGCACCAGATGAAGGTCGTGATGGGCGTGTGCGAGCGGGTGGTGGTGATGGACTTCGGCGAGGTCATCGCCCAGGGCGCGCCCGAGGCGATCCAGCAGGACCCGAAGGTCATCGAAGCGTATCTGGGGACGGCGGAGGTGAAGGTAGAGGCAAAGGCAGAGGCAGAGGCAGAGGCAGAGGCAAAGGCAAGATGACTCCCTCTCAACCTAAACCTCGACCTCAACCTGTCCTTCCGCTGCTGAGCGTCAAGGACCTGGCGGTTGACTACGGCGCGATTCGCGCCCTGCATGGCATCTCGTTCGAGGTGAACGAGGGCGAGATCGTTACCCTGGTCGGGGGAAACGGCGCCGGCAAGAGCACGACGCTGCGCACTATTTCAGGGCTGTTGAAGCCATCAGCGGGCGAGATCCGCTTTGACGGCAGGCGGATCGACGGAATGGCCGGGCACCGGGTGGTGAAGCTCGGCATCGCCCACGTGCCGGAGGGGAGACAGCCCTTCGCGTACCTGACCGTGCGCGAAAACCTGCTGCTCGGCGCGTACAATCGGCCCCGGAGCGAAGCCGGGGCGGCGATGGAACGGGTGTTCAGGTCATTCCCGAGGCTGAAGGAACGGCTGGGCCAGACCGCGGGCACGCTTTCCGGGGGCGAGCTGCAGATGCTGGCGATGGGACGAGGTCTGATGGCGAAGCCGAAGCTGCTGATGCTGGATGAACCTTCGATGGGCCTGTCGCCGATACTGGTGCGCGAGATATTCGACATCATCCGTGAGATCAACCGGCAGGGGACTGCCATCCTGCTCGTGGAGCAGAACGCGTTCATGGCCCTGCAGGTCGCGCACCGGGCCTATGTGCTTGAAACCGGTAAGGTGGTGCTTTCCGGCCCGGCCGCAGAACTGCTGCGAGACCCGAAGGTCAAAGCAGCGTATCTCGGAGAGTGACCAATTGTCAATGACCAATTCCCGATCAAGGAGGAGACGACCGAATGGCCCAACCGCCTGAACATTGGGACTTGACTGGTCATTGGGGTTTGGTCATTGGGGCTTCATAGTTGACCTTTCCACGCACCCGACTGCTCGTCTGGCTCGTTGTCCCGCTGACGTTCGCCGTCTACATCCTTACGCTTTCTCCGACCGTCGGCCTGATTGATTCGGGTGAGTTGGCGGCCGGCTGCCACCTGTTGAACATCCTTCACTCGACCGGCTATCCACTGTATACAGTGCTCGGCCGGCTCGCGAGTCTGGTGCCGGTTGCAGCGGTCGTGAATCGCGTGGCCATGTTGAGCGCAGTGTTCGCCGCCTGCGGCCTGGGTCTGTTCTTGTTGCTCGGGCTTCGGCTTGGAGTCTCCAGGACAGTAGCCGGCGCCGGAGCTTTGCTGCTGGGCTTCTCTTCTCCGGTGTGGGGCGTTGCGGTCGACGTCGAGGTCTACAGCCTGACGCTCGTGTTGGTCTTGCTGCTCTGGCTGGTAGTCGAGTCATGCGAGCGGGGAGGGTCGTTGCTGGCTCTTGCGTACTTCGCCGGCCTTGCGTTGA
>CAYOCZ010000314.1:0-4361 GCA_964402475.1 uncultured bacterium
AGGAAGGCTGCGTAAGTGAACGTGAGAAGTTACACAAAAGAATTGACACTACCCCCGAGAATGGGGACTGTCCCTGTTCTCTTGGTGGTGACACCTGTTTTGGCTCCAAGCCTAGCGGTGCAGGCGCGACTCGACCGCCTTCAAGGCGTCGCGGGCCGCATCCTGCCCGGGGTCGAGTGCAACCGCGCGCGCCAGTTGTTCACGCGCCGGCACAAGACTATCCATGCTGATGTACACCAGCCCGAGCATGTAACTCGTCTCAGCGTCGTCCGGGTTCTCTGCCAGGGAGGAGCGATAGAGCGCGACGGCCTGCGCGAAGTCGCGGCGGGCGATGGCCAGGCGGGCGGACGCGAGCCGGATTAGCGCCCGTCCTTCGGAGGACGACGCAGCAGCCTTTGCCAGCTGCTCGAACTCGGCCTCGGCTGCCTCTGCCTTGCCGGAGCCGGCCAGCGCCAGGACCAGGCTGTAGCGGGCTGCGTACGCAGTAGGCTGGACTGCGAGCGCGCGGCGGAATGCCTCGATCGCAGGGGCGACCTTGTGTTCGTCAAGATAGATGTTGCCCTCCTGCGTCCAGGCTTGGGCTGAGTAGTTTTGCCGCCGGACCGGTATCAGAACTGATGCAGCGTAGACCGCGACCGCTATGGCGATGCCTGTGGCTGCGCGCGCGGCGCGGCGTTGTTTGAAGGAGTCAACCAGTTCGCTCAGGCCGAATCCCGCGAACATCAGCAGGAACGGAAGCACCGGCGCGCGCAGTCGCGAAAGCACGTAGAAGAGCAGTGCGGAAACGAGGTACGCGGCAACGAAGGCGTATGCAGGCAGTGCCTGTCCGCGCTTCGGCCATGCCATGACCATACCCACAAGCGCGAGCGCCAGAGCTAGCCCGTAGTTCACGAATGCCAGTCTGAGCGGCAGGGAGGCGGCACGGGCGGTCTCCGGGTAGTAGTCGTTCGGCACCTCGAAGTTGCTGAAGAAGAGCAGGAACTTGCGGCCGAACAGCTTGAACCACGCCAGGGGCTGCGTCGTGATGAAGTGCAGGCCTTTGCCCAACCAGTATGCCGACGCCACCGACCAGCGAACCTCCCGACCTTCGATGGTTCGACTGACCCGTTTCAACTGCTCGTGCGAAAACCCGGGGCCGCGCTGGAGTTCGGCGGTTGGCTGCCAGGTGCCGTCGGCGGCCGGGTTGTTGCCGTAGTAGAAGTTGATGCCGGAATGGGCGGTGAACAGCACCGGGTCGCGAGCAACGGTGCAGTTGCGGATCGGCACGACCGCGACAACCGCAAGCGCCGTGGCGGCCAGGGCCAGAAGTCCGGGACGAGGGACGGGGGACGAGGGGCGGGGGACAGAAGACCTGCGCCAGAGCCAGATGAGCAGGAACGGCAGGACGAGCAGCATCTCGGGCCGGCAGATGACCAGCAGGCCGAAGCTGACGCCGGCCGCTATCCAGAGCCAGAGACGGTCGCCGGCGACCAGAATCAGCCAGAGGAAGAGCAGGCTCAGGAAGACCGTGACCTCCACGTACAGCAGGGCACCGGTATAGAACACAAGGATGCCGGTCAGAGCGAAGCCGAATGATGCGAAGGCCGCGGAGCGCTTGTCAAAGATGCGCCGCGTTGTATCGTACAGCAGGAGGCAGGAGACCGTAGCGAGTAGAGATTGATAGAGCTGGACCGGCAGGATGTGCTGGCCGAAGATGGAGTAGAGGATGGCGAGCAAGTACGGGTACAGCGGCCTCAGGAAGAACACGTCCGAACCCCAGAAGTTGCCGGAGACGATTTCGATCGCCCATCGGTGGTAGAAGTATGAATCAACGAACTGGGGGCCGATGGTCGAGAACGGCCGGCCCTGCATGCTCAGGACGAACCACAGCCGCATCACGAACGTAAGCGTGAGGGCGACGAACAGCCTGATTCGGCTGTCCGAATCCGCCCGTTCTGGGGTGCGACTGACTCGTTGCGAACGTGGCATTGCCTGCGGGAGTATATGAGTCGCGTCCCGTCCGGTCAAGGCACGCAACCCCGACACGGTTCTCGATTTGACTGGTGCAGTCCGGACTCCTATGCTTGTCGTGAGAAACAGATGAGTCCTGCTGGTGCTGAAGCGGGTGCGGCACTGACTGCCCAGCCGTTGAATGCCGTGGTAGCCCGGCGACCGAGCGACGCCGGAAAGGGGAGAGATGGGGATCAGCCCTGAAGCAGCGCGGCAGTTCCTGTCCGTGGCGGTTCCGTTCTACGTGCTCTGGTTTCTGGTCGGAATCGCGATTGCCACGCTGTACCATCTCAGTCTCTACTACTTGGACGGTGAGTATCGAGTGATGCCAGAGTTGTCGCTCGATCTCCTGGTCGGGATTGTGCGCGGCCTGGCCTACGTGCTGATCTGGCCTGCCATCTTCTACTTCGACCGGTCGGCGCTCTACCGTATCAAGATGCTGTTCCGCTACATGGACCCGAAGCTGAGGTACGAGGACGAGGAGCTGGCCGGGTTCATCGCCGAGGGCCGCAGGCGGGTGAAGCTGAGGCAGGATACCATTGCCAATGCTGCGCGCGAGGCACGACGGGCGCGTGAGCTGCTGACCGGTGAAGAGAGGAGTCGCTACCTGTTCACCGCCCATGACGGGAATCCCGTCCTGGAGAGGATATGGCTGATGATGGCAGAGGGCTCGGGCCCGGGCGGAGGTCGGCAACTGGTACGCACATATGATCAGAAGGATCTGCCCGATGAGGTGCGGGAGAAGGCGCGGTGCGAAGTCGGGACTCGGACGCAGAGGCCCTGCGAGCAGTGCGGAACCGTGGCGCCGTTCGCCAGGGTCGAGCTACCCGAGATGCTCTACCTGAAAGTGCAGGAGACGGACGGGGAGAAGACGATTCTCGAAGGCTGGGCCCTGCGGGGCAACTTCGCGGTCACATACTATCCTTGTCTGGAATGCGACACATCACGGCTGGGCGTGACCGACGAAGTCACGACCTTCGGCCGGGCATCGGAGATAGTGGCCGCCGTGAAGGCCGGCATCACGATCGAGGAAGACCTGCCGACCTGACGTCCGGCGCTCGACCGAAGTTGCCTTCCGGTCGAGCAGCCGCTAGGCTCTCCTGACTGGTGCAAGCTAAGGCGACGACTTGAACGGAATCCCACGCGTCACAAACGGTATGCTCCCGTTCAGGCCCGGCCCGGGCGGCGCTGGGCAGATTGAGACGCTGGAGTAGGCGCGATGGCGCAACAGGTCGGACCAGTCGGACCGGTCAGACGAGCCGGATTCGTCAGTTGCGCCGGGGCGGTTCTGCTTGGGCTGGCGGCGGTAGCGGTCGGAGTCTTCGTGGTCCGGCGGCTGACCCTGAAGCATCCGGTGTGCGGGCCGGTGACACCCAGCTCGGATTCGACGTATGTGGCCGAGGAGAGCCTCGGCAAGGGCGACATGCTGGCCGGCGTGCTCGCACGCTGGTGTCTACCTCAGACGTCCATCAACCAGGTGTATGCAGCGCTGACGAAGACCGATTTCAACTTCCGGAACATGCGGCCGGGCGACGGGGTCGTGTTTGAGTACCGCGGGCTGAACCTGGTCGCCGTGAGTTACCGCAAGGACATGGTCACGTCTTACACAGTGAAGTTCGACTCGGCTGGCGCGACCGCGAGCAAGGAAGTGAAGCCGGTGGACACTGCGCGTGTGGTTGTGCGCGGGGCAATCAAGGGTTCGCTCTGGAACTCGATGATCGACCTTGGGGAGACGCCCGCGCTGGTTGTGAACTTCGCCGGGGTCCTGAGCTACGAAGTGGACTTCCTGACCGAGGTCAACGAGGGCGATTCGTTCGAGTTACTGCTGGACAAGTACTACGTTGACTCCGCGTTCTACAAGGACGGTCGCGTGTACGCAGTCCACTACAAGGGGCAGGCAGGGAACTACTACGGATTCTACTATCGCAGTCCCTCCGGACACCATGACTTCTACAACGAGAAGGGGCAGTCCCTGCGCAAGACCGTGCTCCGTTCGCCGCTGACATTCGCCAACGTCACTTCGCGCTTCGGAAGACGCTTTCACCCGATAAGCCGCGTCTACCGTCAGCACCAGGGCGTTGACTACGGGGCGCCGACCGGGACGCCGGTAAGCGCGATTGCCGACGGCACCGTGACGATGGCCCGATGGAACGGCGGGTACGGCAACTTCGTGCAGCTACGCCACTCCCGCGGGCTGGTCTCGTGCTACGGACACCTGTCGCGGTACGGCGCAGGCGTGAAGGCCGGCCGGAGCGTGCGGCAGGGGCAGACGGTTGGCTATGTCGGCACGACCGGGCTCTCAACCGGACCGCACCTGCACTTCGAGGTCAGACAGGGCGGGAAGCCCGTCAATCCGCTGAAGGTCATTCCGC
>CAYOCZ010000315.1:0-4343 GCA_964402475.1 uncultured bacterium
CCGCGTTGACCTGTTCGTCAGTTACTCTGGGCATTTAGCACCATCTCCCTTCAGCCTCGCCTTCTCGGGCAGTATCCTCAGCGGCGCGCCCATGTCCGGTAGCTCGTGTCTGGTCAACTGCGGCCCGAGGACCTCGCCTACGGTCGTCGTAGACCCGTCCGGCAGGGCGACCTCCGAGTAGGCCAGGAAGACGTCCTCGAACTTGAGGATGCCGAACGCCGCCTGTTCGAGCATCGTCTTGAGTCCCCAGTAGAGCGCCCGCATCCGCTGGCGTTCCTCCTGCTGATCATCGCCAAGGTCCACCTCGAATCGGTACACGCGATCCTGCCGGCGGAATCGGATGGCCATTGCTGCCTCGCCGTCAACGCGGCCGCCCTGCCACATGACAGCATCGCAGTCATACTTCAAGAGGACGCCTTCGATCTCATCGCGGCTCTTGTGCGTTGAGACGCGGGTGTTCTTG
Source organism: uncultured bacterium (assembly GCA_964402475.1). Classification (GTDB taxonomy): domain Bacteria; phylum Hydrothermota; class Tepidihabitantia; order Tepidihabitantales; family Tepidihabitantaceae; genus UBA2258. The sequence goes on from CAYOCZ010000315.1 coordinate 464, forward strand.
TAGGCGTCGGGCACGGTCTTCTTCATCGCATCCCCCTCGCTTTCCTGATGATCTTGTCCGCGTACCGCAGGCACCTCGCCCGCTTCGGTCCTCTCGGTCCCCCGTTGTACCGCGCCACTTGGTGCCGGATGTCTCCCTCCTGGCCGCTGAGATAATACGCGCCGCAGAGTATCTGGTAGCCCCAGTCCTTGCGTAGCCGCGACACGCTGTACCCGCAGGCCCTGGCGGTACTCGGAAGTATTTGCGTGAGGCCTACCTCCCCGGCCTTGCCCCGGCATGTGTGCCGCCACGTCTCCCCCGTCTCCACGTCAATGAGCATCGTCAGCACGTAGGGATCGAGCTTGGTCAGGTTGGAGCAGTACACGATCTGGTTGGCTACCGCGTGGGCGTTGGGCACGTTGCGGTCAGAGGCCAGGAAGGTCTCAATGGTCTGCGTCGGCGTCGGTGCGGCGAACAACAGGATGACGAAGAGCGTATTAGTCAGCATCTCTCGTTTGCAGCTCCTTCACTATGCTTCTCAGTTCATCGGCCCACAATCTCCGGTGTGCATTCAACCGGCGAAATGCCTGTTCCTCTACGGGCTGGTGCGGTTTCCAGACACAGACGTAAGTCCAGAATACTTTCGCACATGCAGCACCCGCGGAGTACCAGCCGCGATGATACTGGATGCGGTAATCATTGGCCTTCAGCCATGCCAAACAGGCTGCTGCCGTCCTATGTATATCCGTCGGCGTCGGTGCGGCGAGCAGGGCGATCAGCAGCGCGGTCATGGCGACTCCTCCAATGCTTCCAACACATCTGCGAACCTCACCAAATCAGTCCGCTCGTAGGCTGATGTCAGTTCGGCTAATGCCCGCTGCTGCTGAAAAGAGAGGCTCTGCAGTTTCTCCTCATAGCCCCTGACAGGGACATTCGCAATCCAGTGAAAGATGCGGGATAGAGCGTCAAGGTTATCGTGCGTGACACTCATGTCACGCTCCTCCGCGCTTGAGTCGCTCGATCTCGGCGCAAGCTCAAGTGTGTCGCGGACTCTTGTGACCTGCCAGTAGCGCGAGAGCGGCAACATCATTGTGGTGAGTTGTGTGTTGCGTTCTCTATCCCTCGTCTCCTCTGTACCAGCCCAAAAGTAGGGACGCCATTCAACTGAAAAGCCCGTTGCACCATGTTCAAGTACAAAGCCCCGTTCTGACGAATCATTCCACTTCTGGAAGCCGACCCGTTGAAGAACTCGTGTCACGTTGCCCTTGCATAGGATCACAGCGACTCCTCCCCCTTCAGTGCTTCCCGCAGCCGCTCAATCTCCTCACGCTGTCTCCGCATGGCGGCCCCGAGCGTATCATCTCGGTCGAGTCCCTGCTCGATGGCGAACAGGTCGCGCTCCTCCGCGCGCTTGAGCCGCTCGATCTTCGCAAGGTGTTCAATCGCAGACTCCACGGCCTCTACCATGCTATGCTGGCCGACCGTTGCGCGCAGGGCAGGTAGGTAGGCGAACAACACGATTCGCGTAGTCTGAACATCCATGCTCACCCGTCCTCGCCTCCCTGCTCTATCGGTTCCAGCGGGGCGTCGTGCTCCTCACTGATACAATATCCCCTCAGTGCTTTCTCCAGCCGCTTGATCTCCTCGCGCGCTTCCCGCCACTCGGCCAGCAGCGTCACAATGGCATCCCACCGCCGCACGGTCATCGTGACCCCGCTATGAGTGCGCACGCCGTCGAGGAGCATCTCATCAATATCGCGCCTCGCCTCAGTCAGCACGTCCTCGACTTCTTTCTCGGCGACCGACGGGCTGATTCTCACGGTTGCACCCCCTTATCTCATCGGCAACACGAGTCCCGTGGGCGGCAAACTAGTGAGAGGCCGCGCGGTCCCTGCGCACAAGAGCCGCGTCCCCGGCCGTAGCGGGGGCAGTTCCCGGCAGCCCGTAGGCTGTGCGCGCCTCCAACTTCGGCCTCTCGCCAAATTGGTGGGCCTCGCGGCGCCCGAGTTGAACGGGCCGCTGCACCGCGCGGTGCAGGTGTTTACCAGCGCTACCACGAGGCCCACGATGTCAAGGTGTTACTTGCCGTGCAGCGTTACCGGCTCGTGGCCTGGCGTCTCCATCGTCATGCTGCCACCCTTGCCCAGGCCCTCCCTCAGTTCGTCAACGCTCTCACGGACAATCTCCTCCGCCGTCCCCGGCAACGGCCCCTGCGCAACCCAGTTGACGATCTGCCTGATCTCCCCGGCGATCCCCTCGCGCTTGTCGTCGTCGCCGCTGAACTTGAGCTGCACAGCTTCCAACACTACCAGCGTCCGCGCGCACTGCCCCATAGTATCGTTCTGGCCCTCGCCCAACAGCCCCATCAGCGCGAGCAGCCCCTCGTGCAACTCCTCAAGCTGGTCCGTCATCTGTCGTGCCTGCGTCTGCACCGCCTTGGCTACGTCGGTCAGCATCGGCGAACTCCCCTTTCTTCACGAGTAACATCTGCCCATAGAGCAAGGCGCGATGCCTCTGACGTCCCATGTAAATCACGACCCCCGCCAGAAAGATGTCCAGGAACATGTTCGCAATGATGAGCACGGCCAGGAAGTCTGCGTCTCCCATCTACCCTTCCTCCTCCCCCTCAACGGGCGGCTCTTCGAGCTCTCGACTGATTTGGCTGCTCCTGCCGCAGGCTGCAATCTCGCCGACCACGACTGCTGTCAGCACAATGCCAACGAGGACGCCGAACACGAGTAGTGCGATCTCCGTTGTGGTCATGCGCTCCCCTCCGTCTCCCGCTCACGTTCCGTCACCTCGTCCTGCAAAGCTCGAAGCTTCCGGTGGTGCAAGCGGATGTCTTGTTGCGCCTCGAACATCAGTTGCCGCAGATGCCGGATAATCTGTCGCTGCTCTGCAGTTTGGCGCCTCAGTGCAGGCAGCTCCTGGTGCTGGTAGCCGAGGTCGGCCACCGGTGGAACGCCCGGCAGCGGCTCCGGCTCGAACCGCCGGGGGTGGTCTACGACCTGACCTCCGTTTTCGTCTGCCATCTGAGGTGCGCTTGTGCCTGCCATGTCAGTCCTCCTGTTGTGGCGTGAGCACTTCCTGCGACGCCTCTCGGCGGATGTTCTCCCTCGCCAGTTCCGCGTATTCGGGATTCAGTTCGATGCCCAGTCCCGACCGGCCCAACTGCTTCGCCACGATGACCGTCGTGCCGCGTCCAACGAACGGGTCGAGCACCTGGCGCCTCGTCCGTGGAGGCCAGGATGCACCGCTGCACGAGCTTGTCCGGGAAGGCGGCGAAGTGATTCTCCGAGCGCGGCTGCGAGGGGATCGTCCACACGTCGCCAGGGTTCACCATTCCGTCTTCTGGCGTGTGCTTCTGTCGCGTGAATCCAAACCGGAATGTGTCACCTTCCTCGTGCCCAGACCACTTTGGCGCGGCGCAATCTCCGGTGGTTCCTGGCGGTGCACTGCTTCCTATGGCGTAGGGCACCTTCACCGCCTCCAGCCGGAACTTGTACCGCTGCTGCTTCACCAGCATGTAGACGTGCTCCCAGCAGCACTTGAGCCGGTCCTTCGCGCTCGTCGGCATCGCGTTCGGCTTGTGCCAGATGATCTTGTTGCGGACGATCCAGCCCTGGTCGAGCAGGCCGATAAGCAGCCGCTCAGGGATTAGGCAGAGGGACTTGGGGAGTACCCCGGTTCGCTGCTCTGGATTGCCCTTTGAGTAGCTGGCGAGCTTGCTGTCCGACATATCGTGTGTCCAATTCGACGCCTTCTGCTTTCTGTGCGAAGTACCGCCCCAACTCCCGCTGTAGCTATCTCCAATATTACAGAAAAACACCCCGTCGTCCCGCAACACCCGCTTGACCTCCGCGAACACCTCCATCAGGTGCGACACGTACAGGTCCGGGTC
>CAYOCZ010000316.1:0-4339 GCA_964402475.1 uncultured bacterium
GTCACTTCCCGGTCATCGTGTCCAACGCAAGCACTTCGCAGGCACCCCTCGCCTGACCATACAGGAGAATGCACTGCCGGTAGGCGGCATCGGGCGCGTCGCCGCCGCGGGCTATCCGCCACTGGGCGATGGCGCGCTGAAGCTCCGAAATCAGCCGCTCGACCTCGGCAACCCTGGCCTTGACATCGCGCCGCTCGGCGGCCCCGACCGCCTCCATCCGCTTCTTCAGGCTATCAGCCGTAGCTCGGAGCTCGGCCGCCCGCTGCTCGTAGACCGCAACCGACTCGGCGCTGACCTCGAACGGAACCGCCGACGGCGGCGCCTTTGTCCGCGGACGCTGCACCAGGTCCACGACAACGTAACCGGCGAGCAGCAGGAAGGCGACCAGCACAATCCAGAACCAAGTCTTCATCGTTACTCCTTTGCGAGAACCACGTTTACCAGTCGATCCTTGACGTAAATCACCTTGGCAACGCGCCGGCCGGCCAGGTAGGCGACGATGCCGGCACATTCCAGCGCTGCCTTCTTCACCTCGGCCTCCGTTGACGTGCGCGGCACCGACACCCGGTCGCGCAGCTTCCCGTCGACCTGCACCGGGATGACCATCTCGTCGAACGCGAGGAACTTCGCGTCTACCTCAGGGAACCGCTCGTCGAACAGCGACCCGGCATCCGGTCGGGCCTGATGCCACAACTCCTCGGCCAGATGCGGCGCGAACGGCCCGAGAATGTAGATGAGCCGGCCCAGTGCAAACCCGTAAACCGCCGACTCCCGTTCCGCAAACACGGACAGGTCGTTCAGGAACTCCATCTGCGCCGCGATGGCGGTGTTGTACTGAAACGCCTCGGTGTCGGCAATCACCTTCGCGTGGGTCTGGTTCAACCGGATGTACAGGTTTCGCTCGGTCGGACTCAGCGTGCCCGTGTCCGGTTTCTCGAACCGGACCGCGTCCAGGTTCTCCTCGTAAAGCCGCCACACCCGGTTCAGGAACCGGGTAACGCCGGTCACAAGGTCCTCGGTCCAGTCCATGCCCTTATCCGGCGGTGCCGCAAACAGCACCGCGAGCCGGGCGGCGTCGGCGCCGTACTCGGCCGTGAACGGCCCGACCCAGACCCCGACGTTCTTCGAACTGGACATGGTCACCCCGTTGTAGGCAACCATGCCCTGTGTGTGCAGCACCCGGCAGGGCTCGCGAAACGAAAGCATCCCCATGTCGGCCATGACCTTGGTGAAGAAGCGGAAGAAGATAAGGTGGCCGGTGGCATGCTCGATGCCCCCGATGTACTCGTCGATCGGCAGCCAGGCGTCCGCCGCCGCCTTGCTGAACGGCAGCCGGTCGTTGTGCGGGTCGGCGTAGCGGACCATGTACCACGACGAATTCACGAAGGTGTCCATCGTATCCGGGTCGCGGTGCGCCGGCCCGCCGCACGAAGGACAGGTTGTCTCGTAGAACTCCCTGACCGACGCGAGCACCGACGTACCCTTGGGCTTGAAGTCCTTCACGTCGGGCGGCAGGACGACCGGCAGCGCGTCCTCGGGCACCGGCACTACGCCGCACTTCGGGCAGTGAATCATCGGAATCGGCGTGCCCCAGTACCGCTGGCGCGAAACCAGCCAGTCCTTGAGCCGGAAGTTGACCATTCGACGGCCCATGCCCTGCTGCTCCAGGTGCGCGGCGACCTTCTCGATTCCCTCATCGGACCTCGTCCCGTCGAACGGACCCGAGTTCACCATCGTCCCGACATCCGTGTAAGCCTCAGTCAGCTCATTCGGACTTCGTACCTCGGACTTGGCCTCAGCGGCCCCTGTCGGACAGAGCGGACTTTGTATCACGACCTTGATCGGTATCTTGTACTTCCGCGCGAACTCGAAGTCGCGCTGGTCGTGCCCCGGCACGGCCATCACCATTCCGGTCCCGTACGACGCCAGCACGAAGTCGGCGAGATAAATCGGCACCCGGTCTCCGCTCACCGGGTTGACCGCGTACTTCCCGGTGAAAATCCCTTCCTTGTCTCCGGTGGCGGCCAGCCGCTCGATTTCGGGCCTCAGGATGATGCGCTTGCGGAATTCCTCGACCTCCCTCTCACGCTCCGTGCCCAAGGCTATCGTCTCGGCCATCGCCGAATCCGGGGCCAGCGCCATGAAGGTAACTCCGTAAAGCGTGTCCGGCCGGGTCGTGAACACCGGTATCTTCTCGCCGGTCTCGTCCAGAACGAAATCGACCTCGACGCCCTCGGACCGACCGATCCAGTTGCGCTGCATCGTCCGGACGCTCTCGGGCCAGCCTTTCAGTTCCTCGATGCCGTCGAGCAGCTGCTGGGCGTACTCGGTGATGCGGAAGAACCACTGCGTCATCCGGCGCTTCTCGATGACCGCGTCGCACGCGCTGCGGTAGCAGCGGCCGTCGACGACCTGCTCGTTCGCGAGCACGGTCTGGCACTTCGGGCACCAGTTCAACAGCGCCTCCTTGCGGTAGGCGAGGCCGCGCTTGTAGAACTGCAGGAACAACCACTGGTCCCAACGGTAGTACTCGGGCACGCAGGTGTTGATTTCCCGGTCCCAGTCGTAGGCGATGCCCATCAGGTTGAGGTTGCGCTTGCAGAGTTCAATGGACGCGAAGGTCCATTCGCGCGGGTGGTTGCCGTGGGCGATGGCGGCGTTCTCGGCTGGCAGGCCGAACGCATCCCAGCCGAACGGGTGCAGGACATCGTAGCCCTGCATCTTGCGGTAGCGGCCGATGACGTCGCCGATGGTGTAATTGCGGACGTGGCCCATGTGCATGTCGCCCGACGGGTAGATGAACATCTCGAGCACGTAGTGCTTCTTCTTCGGCTCGGGATTCGTCGCGAACACCCGCTGTTCGCGCCAGCACTGCTGCCAACGCTCCTCGATCTCACGGGCCGGGTATGCGATCCTCGTCCGCTCGCTCGTACGCCGGTCAGTCGTCATACCTGGCTCGTCATTCGACATCGTGTAATGGCTCCTGCTGCACTGCTCTTTGACTCGCTACTGGGCTCTCAAGACTCTCTTCTTTGGTCCGCGGGTCCGGTCGCGCCGCACCTTGCGCCTAACGCAGAACTCCGGCGGCCTCGCGTCAGCGTAGACCGGACAGTAACGCTCCGTCCCGGGGCACGCGGCACATACGGTGAACGTCTCCAGCAGCGCGAACGGCTCCGGGTGTCCGCTGATGATATCCCGGTTAATCTCGTAGAGCTGAAGCAGACAGAGCCGCGCACGCTTCATGTCGTCCGGGTCCGCGACACGGCGCAGGAACGCGCCCGCCAGCCACGCGACAATCTTCACCGGCTCCTCGCCCCAGTCACACAGACGCTCGATCACGGCTAGGGCGCCGGCGCTGTCGCTGCGCACGACCCGACCAATGTACTCGTTCAGTTCGAACTCGCGCGACTGGCCCGCCAGCTTCCGCACGTCTTCCGCCGTTATGGAGTCGCCCGGCTCGACCGCGGTTGCCAGCTTCTCCAGCTCGCCGAGCAGCAGCGTCGTCTCGTCGCCGGACACGTCAAGCAACAACTGCACGGCCCCGGGCTCAAGCGATATGCCGAGTTCCTTCGACCGGCGGTGAATCAGTGCGGACAGCTCGGCCCCGTCCGGCTGCCTGAGGTCGACGACAAACTTGCCGAGGCCCGCGCCGGCCAGGGCATTCTGCATGGGCCGGCTGTAGTCGCAGGTCAGCGCCACCGCGCAAGCCTCCGGTAGTGCGGCCAGGCCCTTCAGCAGTTCACCGAGCTGGCCCGTCTGCTGCTCCTCCTTCCTCTCTCCTCTCTCCTCTCTCTTCTTGGCCCGGCCCTTGGACAATCGGTCTATTCCGCGCACTACGACCAGCCTCCGCTTCGACGCCACGGATGGCTGCCGGATGTGCTGCAGCAGAATCGGGACCTCCAGTTCATCGGCGTGAACTGACTCAAAGTCGAACGCCTCCATTCCTGGCTGGACGAGTGCCTCTTTCAACGCCCGCAGCAACTCATCGGCAGCGGCCGAATCCGCCCCGAACAGAACGTACACCGGCGCAAACTTCCCGCGTTTGATGTCCGCGAGCACCTGCTCAGGTCTGCGGGCGGAACTGCCGGAGTAGCGAGGCATCGGTCATCTTATTCGCTCCAGCCCGACTGTCAAATCCGCCACAGTCTGAACCTAACCTGTTCGTCCGTGACAACTTGACAGGTGACCTTGACAGGTGTATAACGTAGCCGGATCAGGTTGGCAAACTGGCCGACACCAAATGGAGGATATATGAGAAAGCTCGTGCTGCTGGTACTGCTCGTGCCGGCGCTGGCGCTGGCAATCAGTGATATGAAGTGGTTCGACCTGAACCACTGGA
>CAYOCZ010000317.1:0-4336 GCA_964402475.1 uncultured bacterium
GACTCAGGGTGAGGTCGACCGAGTCGAGACGCTGCACTGTATCGAGGTAGACGCTGCCGCCGGAGAGTCGGAACTGCCCAATCCGGATGGGCGGGTACTGACTGCGGCCCGTGCCACGCGGTCCCGAAGCGGGGCGCACCGAACTCACGAAGAATCTCGGCTCGACGGCGGTTGCCGACGATGCCGAGAAGCTGCGATGCAATATGGAAGCAACCGGGTCGTAGGTCAGAGACAGCTTCTTCACCTTTAGCGAATCAGGACCCAGCCTGGCGACAAAGTCGGTGAGGGTGATGCTCCGCATGATGTTGCCTTCAATCCCACCGAACCGTACTTCGACCCCTACCCGCGGCCCGCCGCGAATCAGCGCCTGGCTGAGTGCGTACCTGCCCACCGGCGGTATGGACAGTATCAGCACAGCGAGAACAAGGACGACGACAATCGGAACGGCCAGCGCAACCAGGATTCCGAACAGGACCCGCCAGAAGTTAGAACGCATGCAACAAACCAACGTAGAAACGGCCAATGTCCTTATCCGGCGGATTCCGAAGCTGCTTGCCCCAGTCCAGCCGAACCGGCCCGATTGGAGTCCTCACTCGGATGCCTGCTCCCGTGCTGTATTCGTAGGCTCGCATCCGGAAGTCCCAGCCCACGTCGCCAACATCAAAGAAGCCAACCAAACCGACCCAGCGCAGGATGTACGGCGTACGCAACTCGAAGTTGCCGTTGGCGACTGCGGTGCCGAAGCGGTACTCGCCCACGGTCGAGCTGTCCGGGCCGATGGAACGGTCTCCGTACCCACGCATGCTGTTCCCGCCGCCGAGGGTGAAGGCCTCGTAGTACGGCACGGCCTCGGACCGACCGTAGGACCGGACGATACCGGCATTTGCCCGTACCGCGACGACGAAGTCGCCGCTGACCTGCTCCTGTCGCGGCGGCACGATGCCGAGCTTCTGGTACCAGCGTACGTCTCCGGTCAGCTTGTACAGGTCGTTGTCGCCCCGGAGCGGCCCGCCGGCACCTTCGACCGCGGCCTGGATGGACAGCCCCTGGCCGGGATCGAAGATGTTGTCGCGGGTATCGTAGTGGCCGGTCAGCGCCAGCGAGTTGGTGATGCCGTTCGCGGTATCTGCAACTAGCCGGAGCCGGTTGGTCAGTCCGACTGTCAACTGGGTGGTGATGCTCCGGCTCATGCCGGTCTCAATGCCGATTTCCTGCTGCCGCGTGGTATCGTTCAGGCGCTCATAAGAGAAGTACGGATGGGTCTGGAAGTCAATCCGGGTCAGAATCAGATACGGCACTCGGTATGTACCATCAAACGCAACTCGGTAGTTCCCGAACGGCCAAAGCGTTGGGCCGGCTTCGCCACCAACGACGAGCGTGTGGCCGCGGTTGAACAGGTTGTTGTGCTCCCACTCGGCCGACACGATTACGCGGCTGGGCGGATACTCGACTCCGCCGCCGAGGGCCACGCCCCGGTACGACTGTTCGACCACGTCGAATCGGACCACGACGCTGTCCGTTCCTCTTCCCTCGCCTTCCGCACCCTGACCGCTGTCCGCAATGACGTAGTAGGTCACGCGGTAGAAGAGCCTCGTCGCATACAAACGGCGCTGCGCTTCGCGCAGGTGTTCCTGGCTGAACCGCTCGCCCGACTTGACTTCCGAAGCCCGCAATATCGTCCCGGTGTTCACCGTCTTGTTGCCGCGCACCCGCACCTCGCTGACGTGGCACAGCCGGCCCTCGCTGATGTCGAACGTGAGCGTAGCCAGCGTATCGCCGTTGGTCATCCCCGTCTGTACGTGGATAAACGGGTAGCCGGAATTGAGATAGTACGTCTGGAGCGCCTGCCCGCTCTGGTTGAGCTCGGCCTGCGAGAAGAAACGGCCGGGCCGCACCGAGAGGTGCCCAAGCAACCGGTCGGTACCGACCGTGACATTGCCCGAAATCGCTATCGCACTCACCCGCGTACGCGGTCCCTCGGCAATGCGGAACGTCACGACCGGGCGGCGCTTTCCGGGCGTAACCTCTCGCTCTACATCTACCGAGTGGAACCCCTCGTTGTGATAGAACTGCTCCAGGATTGCGGCGTCGTTATTGAGCTGGGCTTCGCTGGATGGCTTCTTTGGCCGCGCCATGACCAGTGAGGCAAGTGTTCGCCGGCCGTAGGTGTGCATCCCCTCAAACCTCACCGCCTCGAGCGTGTCGCCGGCGCGAAGCTGTCCGACCAGGCACAGGAGCAGCGCGGTTATCAACGCCTGATAATACCGGCGTGTCTGTCGCTATTCAAGCCCGCCGATTGACATCGAGCGCGCTGGCCGATAATCTGACCCAGGAGAATCAACCCGATGAACCACTCAGAATACACACCGGTCAGAGCCCCGCGCGGCACCACGCTCAACTGCAAGGGCTGGCACCAGGAAGCCGCGCTGCGAATGCTGATGAACAACCTCGACCCGGAGGTCGCCGAGGAACCGGAGCAACTCATCGTCTACGGTGGCACCGGCCGGGCCGCCCGCAACTGGGACTGCTTCCACGCCATCGTCCGGACGCTCAAGGCGCTCGAGAACGACGAGACCCTGCTGGTCCAATCCGGCAAGCCGGTTGCGGTGTTCCGCACCTGGCCTCATGCCCCGCGGGTGCTGATTGCCAACTCCAACCTCGTGCCCCACTGGGCCACCAAGCCCCACTTCGACGAACTCGAAGCCGCTGGACTCATCATGTACGGCCAGATGACCGCAGGTTCGTGGATTTACATCGGCACTCAGGGCATTCTGCAGGGGACGCACGAGACGTTTGTCGCCGCGGGCAGGAAGCACTTCGGGACGCCCGACCTTGCCGGCCGGCTGGTCGTCTCCGGTGGGCTCGGCGGCATGAGCGGGGCCCAGCCGCTTGCCGCGACCATGGCCGGCGCAACCTACCTTGGTGCCGAGGTCGACCCGGCCCGTGTTGCCCGGCGCCTGGCCAGCAAGAAGCCACGCTACCTCGACGAGAACGTCCCTGACCTCGACCAGGCAATCGACCGGGCCCTTGACGCAAAGGCCCGCAGGCAGACGACAGGCATCGCCTGGACCGGCAACATCGTTGACCTGCTCGCGCGCCTTGTGGAACGCAAGGTCGTCCCCGACCTGCTCACCGACCAGACCTCAGCCCACGATGAACTGAACGGCTATGTTCCCAAGGGCATGTCGTTCGAACAGGCCGTCGAGCTTCGGCGCACGGACCCGGCCGCGTACAAGCAGGCGTCCTTCCGCACCATGGCCGAGCACGTCCGCCTGATGCTCAAACTCCAGTCAATGGGCGCGGTCACCTTTGACTACGGCAACAACCTGCGGGGCAAAGCGGTCGAGGGCGGCTTCCTCCCCGAGTCCGAAATCCGCACGTCCTCCACTGGACCACTTGACCACTTGACCACTCGACCACTCTCTGCGTGGAAATACCCCGGCTTCGTTCCTGCCTACATCCGTCCGCTCTTCTGCCAGGGCAAGGGGCCGTTCCGCTGGGCCGCCTTGTCCGGCGACCCCAAGGACATCGCTGAAACCGACCGGATTGTCTGCGACCTCTTCCCGGACAACGCTGCACTCGTCAACTGGATAAGAAGGGCGAGCACCGAGATACCCTTCCAGGGACTGCCCAGCCGCATCTGCTGGCTCGGGTACGGCGAGCGCGACAAGGCAGGGCTCGCGTTCAACCTGGCGGTGCGCGAGGGACGAATCAGCGCGCCAATAGTCATCGGCCGCGACCATCTCGACACCGGCTCGGTCGCGTCCCCGAACCGAGAGACTGAGGCAATGAAGGACGGCTCGGACGCGATTGCCGACTGGCCCCTGCTCAATGCGATGTTGAACGTAGCCTCCGGCGCGTCGTGGGTTTCCATCCACCACGGCGGCGGGGTAGGCATCGGCTATTCAATCCATGCCGGGCAAGTCATCGTCTGCGACGGCACGCCCGAGATGGACGAACGTCTCCGGCGCGTGCTCCTGAACGACCCTGGAACGGGCATCGCTCGCCACACCGACGCTGGATACGAAGGCGCGCAGGCTGTCGCCCGCACCCAGAACGTCAAGATCCCGATGCTCCCGTAGCCTGGTATGAGCTTGAGGCTTGCAGCGCCTTGCCTGCGCCTGGGCTTGTGCTTGTGCCTCCTGCTACCCGCCTGCAGCCAGGTCAGACGGGCATCGCCTGCTGACCGGCTCTCCGACGAAGACAAACTCAACTACCTTGTGCTCGCCGCAATCGCGCCCGACGCCGCGCAGCAGTATGCGTCGTCCAGCACCGCCCAGGCCCGAGCCGAATACCAGGACTGGTTCTGGCGTAACCCACCTCCTTTGTCTGGCTC
>CAYOCZ010000318.1:0-4331 GCA_964402475.1 uncultured bacterium
CGTCTTCCGGTTCACGCCACTGCCTGAGCCGGCTCACCTCGGGCTCGCCGAGAGTCAACTGTCCGTCGGATGTCTGCCGCGAACGTCGCACGGTCAGCGCCTCCAAAATCCCCCGGTTTTACACGTTCCTCCGATTCGGCCACCGGCCCCCCGAAAGGGCGAGTTCTCGGCCTCGACGCCCTGCGGGGGGTCCCCCGGCACCCCCGAAAACACCTGCGATCTCGACCAGCTCCGAAGGGGTCCCCCACCGATCCCGCCACGGTGTGGTAGTTGTGGTAGTTGTGGTAGTTATTCACGGCCCAACCCACTACGGAGTAACACACTTAGGCAAAAAGATGCTTAGTAGGGAACGACCCTATAAAACTGCCAAAACTGCCACAACTGCCACTTTGGGGACTGGTGTTGTCTGAGCGAGCACCCCAAAAGAACTACCAGAACTGCCACGCGGGTTAGACCCCCTTCACGGTCCAAACGCGGTTGCGGGTGCGGTCGCCTTGGCATTGAAGGTGTAGACCGTCTGAGAAGACGGCTCCCACCTTGGCCTTCAGCGCCCAACCGAGTCTCCTGCGGTCGAGCTTGTTGCGGTTCATTGCGGCGGTGGGGACGGCTTGTGCCAAGGTGATCCGTCTCTCAGCGGCTGTCCGCTCGGGCGTCTCAGAGTTGTAATCTGTCGGGTCCTCGGCGAGGCCCTGCTCGATAGCCGCGAACACGTCGGCGACCACCACGCCGCTGTCGCCCCAGAGGTCGTGCCAAGCATGGAGGAAGCCATCCCATTCGGTGCCTTCCTCGTCGGCGACGTCGTAAAGCTCGTCAAGGTTCCCGAGGAACCCTTCGATGCCAGCGTTGGCGAGGATCCCGCCGACCATGTTCGTCCATTGACGGAATGACCCGAGAGGCCGTAGGGCAGGTTCTGGTCGTCCAGCTGCGTACCAGCTTCGGGCGAGAGTCAGTAGGGCACCGAGCAGCGCGGCTCGGTTCTCCGTGGCCCAGCTCAACAGGTCGGCGTGTGTGAAACCGTCGCGCTGCCACGGTCGGAACACCTTCGGGTCTTGCCGAATCCAATGACAGCGCCGGGGCATATCGCCTCTCAGGATGATGTTGTTGCCCGTCACTGCAACGGTCGCGCGGTTGGGCAGGCGAATTGCGGTCATGGTGCCGAGCAACCGGGTCTGGTACTCAACGCAGGTCACGAACGCGGCGAGGGATGGGGACTTCAACGGAACTTCGAGGTTGTCGAAGATTAGGCAACTCGCCCCGGCCAGCAAGAAGGATGCGAGTTGCTTACGCCACTCGTCGTCGTCCCTCGGGCAAGGGATGACGGCGGCCGGTGTCCCCGTCGCGATCACTGCGCCCAGGTCACAGAGCAAACCCTTGCCCACGCCGGCTTGAGGGCTGTCCACCAGGGCAACGGGCGACAGGTCAACCGCTGGGCGCACGAGTAGCGTTAGCAGCAGGGCCACGGCCCCGGCATAACTGGCATCGTCAACGAAGGCGAACTCGCCGATAGCGGAGTGGATCAGGTTCTTGGCCTTGTCCACGTCCTCGGCCGAGGGAACCTCAGGCACCTGTACCCGCACGTCCCCAGCAGACAGATATAACCAGGTGGTCGGATCGTACCCCTCCGCGTGCAGCAGCGTCCCATCCGGGCGAAGCACCGGGCTTTCCACCACGGCGTCCAGGCCGGGGAATGGCGTGTGTCCTTCGGCGAGGAGTGCTTCCACGACGGCCTTCGGAGGTGCCGCCAAAGGAACCTGCTTCCACTCCTTGTCAGCCTTGACCATGCGGGAGAAGTCAGCTACCCGGTCGAGGCGCGCCCGCATGGCCCTGTCTTCGAGGCGCACGATGTGAGGCCGTCCATGTTTGTCGCGCTCGACCGCAACGAACCCGGTGCCCCGGCAGAAGACGACCGGCGGATCATTCGCCGCCACCAGCGCGGCAAGCGCCTCGTCAACAATCTCTCTTCCGTGCCGGTCAGAGACACAGATGGTCGGCAACACCTCGCGCAAGTCGTGGTGTTCGGCTTCGTCGTCAGCCGCCGCGGTTGCCGAATCCGCAGCCTGCCCAACGGTGCCTTCACTCACGGGTTCCGACACCTTTGGCGCAGGCTCCCCCCTCTCCTGTGGTGGCGTGTACGTTTCGGTCGTCAACTCGATTGCCCGCTCGATGGTCCGCTCCCGATAGTCGGCCCGATCCCATTTCTCGCGCATCAACCTCGAGCCCCGAAACGCTCTGTCCATTCGTGCCGGATCGCACCCGAACCAGAAGGCGAGGTGAGCACACAGGGCCGCATCTGCGCGGGAGTCGTCGGCGTCGTATGCAGTCGTGTTCCCGTGGTCATACAGGGCGGTGAACTCCGTACCATTCTTCGCTGCCCGCGCCTTCGCGAGGAGTTCCTGGTCGCTGAGGTCAACAGCCGTCGGCGCTCGCGCCGGCGCCGGGGGCTTCGCAGTTGTGGTCTTGGCCTGCACGTCGCCGATTGCGGCCTCAAACTCCTCCACGGTATAGCGCCGGTCGGCCTCAAACTCGACCAGCTCCACAGGGCAGGGGTCGCCCTTGTGGTTCGTCGTGCCCGGCACCCTCAGAATCCGCGGGAGGTCCTGCACGGTGTCAAGCCCGGTGCCGTGCTCCTTGGCGACGGCCTCGAGACGTCGCTGCCAACCCTCGGCAATCCGGGCGCAGCGCACGCGGTCGGCCTCGTCGGCGAACGCCCAGGGCGAGGCGAGAAGCCACCACAGATGCAAACCGTGGCCGGAGTCAACGATGATCGTCGGGGGAAGGGGCAGCGCGGCCACCAGCGTCAGTGCCTCGGCTCGGTTGACCGGGTTTGCGGGGTGCTTTTCGTTGCGGTAGTCGAGGTCGCAGATGAATCCGATCCGACCCGCTGCTAAGGGCGTCTTGCTCTTCGGGTCGGTCGCGGCGATCATCCGTTGGCCGGTCGTGCCTTTCCGGTCGGCGAACGCCACGGGACAGTAGACGTCGGCGTCCGTGCCGAGGCGGTCGGCGGTCTCCGCGGCCTTGCCGATGTCCTGTGTCCAATGGGTGCGCGCCTCGCCGCCGGGGGTCTTCGCCCAGACGTACACCCACGCGCCGGGGGGCAAGCCCCCATAGAGGGTCGTGAGGAATGGGAGCTGGCGGGTGCCGTTGCTGAACGGATCGCGGGCGTCCGGCGGGGGAGGAACGCCAATTTCCTCTTGACTTTTGCCGGGCAGTATGGTATCGTTCGGACGCATTGAGGTCAATGCCGCCCCGCTCCCTGAAGCTCCGGCTGGCACCGGGGCTTCGTCGGTTCTGGTGGTCGTCACTGCGTGCAGCCCCTTTCAGGGCCGCCCCCGGACGGCTCACTTCTCGTTGAGATGTTGACCTGGTTCCTGCCACTCCGACAGCCCCAACACCGTCTGGCCCTCCTCATTGTCGGCCTCGAACAGCACACGAACCGCTTGCACGACATCTTCCGGTGTGTCCTCGTCGTCGCCCGGAACGGAGATGAACAGCGCCTTGCCGCCGGTTGGCAACGGAATCACATTCACGGTGCCGCGGCCATCCTGCACCTCCTGCAGCATCATCCGGAGCTTCTGCATCGTCCAACCGCACTTGCGAAGCTTCTTGATCGTGAGGAGTTTGCGAACCGCTGTCGGTGTCCATTCGATGGGCCGTCCAGTGCCGCCCGCGAGCCCGATGATTCTCGCCCACGCGCGAACCGTGCGAATCGGCATCTTCAGCTCGCGAGCAACCTGGTCCGTGGTCACGGCAGTACCTCCGTAGTTCGTTGCCGTCCACTGGTATGGGGCGATAGGGCAACAATCGGCATTATAGGGCGCTCCACTCGGTTTGTCAAGTCCTGCTGATTCTTTTTTTGGGCGGGAGTCATTCCCTTGCTCTAACCAGCAGCGGCGCGCCCCGCTGGGGCAGCTCTTCCACTTGTACCAAACCCTCGCGGTCGAGCCGCCGGACAGCGGCGGCCGTCTTCACATATTGCGTCCTCGTGACTACGGCACCCATCGGTTGCCCGTCATCCGACCACAGGCCGAACGCTGCAGCGGCCAAGGTGCGGATGTGATACCCCCGCGTACCCAGGGGCAGCGCCCTCGGTCCTGGCTGCGTGCCCTGGAGTAGTCTGAGAAGTTGCCCCTCAAGCCAGGGCCGTGATTCTCTGCGTCGTCGTCGCGTGGTCATCTCAGCGCCCATCGCTATCCCTCCACTGTGGAGAATGGGCCGGGAGACCGACGCCGGGGACGCCAGCCTCCCTGCCGTTTGAGCTTCGGAGCGCCTGGAGCGTGTCGGCCCCTTCAGCGTTGCGCGGTGCAGGGCCACGGGCCATCACCGGGGGGCAA
>CAYOCZ010000319.1:0-4298 GCA_964402475.1 uncultured bacterium
CCGACGTCGAATCCTCGGGCGCGGAGGCCTTCCGCATGTTGCGTACCGCCCTCGCGTTCGCCACTGCGGAGCGCATGGTGCGCACGATTGCCGTGACCTCGCCGGGCCCAAGCGAAGGCAAGTCCACCATCGCGGTGAACTTCGCCTCGGTGCTGGCCCAGGCCGGTTCCCGCGTCCTGCTGATAGATGCGGACCTGCGCCACCCGGTGCTGCATACCGTATTCAAGCGCAGCAAGAAACCGGGCCTGTCCGACCTCGTCGTCCTGAACAGCGACCCGGCCCAGGCCATCTTCGCGACCGGGCTTGACGGGTTGTTCTGCCTGCCCTGCGGCACGATACCACCCAGCCCGGCGGACCTGTTCACGCTTGCCGCCACCCGCGCCCTGCTGAAGCGGCTGGCGGGCGAGTACGACTATGTGGTTGTTGACACGCCGCCGGTGCTGGTCGCGGCCGACAGCCCGATTATCGGGACGCTGGCCGACACTACCATCATGGTGGCCCGGGTCGGCCGGACCTCGCTGGAAGCGCTCGACCACGCGCGCACCGCCATGCTCGGCGGCGGCGCGCACCTGTCCGGCCTCGTGGTCAACGACGTGGACCGAACCGGTCGCTACGGCCGCTACTACTATTACTACTACAAGTACCATTATCGGTACTCACGCCAGACCGCGGACGCGGCAAGAGAGAGAGACGAAGAACGGCGGACGGAAGACAGCGAACCGCCGACAGCCACCGGCTAGCAGCCAACGCCTTTGGAGTGCGGGGGCGCAAGCCCCCGCTTTTTCTGCGCAAGGCAGGGGCAGGCGGGCTGAGCGTGAGTGACCGGTGAGGCGCGACTGCGCCCAGTGTCATAGGCCGGCTTGCCGGCTGCAGTTTGCCGGGGCGAATGACGCCCTACGGTGCACGGTTCACGACTTGCGCTTGTGGCTTGAGGCCGGCTGCCCGCTCAGCCTTCCTGATACGGAGCGGCCTGGGCCGTGTAGAGCCGGGCGTACAGCCCGTTGCGCTCAAGCAGTTCCCGGTGCGTTCCGTGTTCCTTGACCCGGCCCTGGTCCAACACGTAGATGTAGTCGGCCATCTGAACAGTCGAAAACCGGTGACTGATGAGAACCGCGCTGCGGCCCTTGATTGCCCGGCGGAAATGGCTGAACAGTTCCGCCTCGGCCAGTGCGTCGAGCGAGCTGGTCGGCTCGTCGAGAACCACGAAGTGCGAGTCGCGCAGGAACGCCCGGGCCAGCGCCACCTTCTGCCATTCGCCGATGCTCAACTCGTGGCCCTGCTCGAACCAGCAGCCCAACGGCGTGTCATAGCCCTGGGGCAGACGACGAATCGCCGGGTCGGCTCCGGCGCGCTGAGCCGCCGCGATGATCTTCTCCCGGTCCGGGGCGGTTTCCGCGTCGCCCAGCCAGACGTTCTCCCAGACCGGCAGCTGATACTGGACATAGTCCTGCAGAATGACGCTGACTTGCCGCCGCCATCTGACCGGGTCCAGTTGACGGATGTCAACGCCGTCAACGGTGACCGTACCTGAGTCCGGGTCGTACAGCCGGCAGAGGAGTTTCATCAGCGTGGTCTTGCCCGAGCCGTTCTCCCCGACCAGGGCAATCACCTGGCCCGGTGCGATGGTCAGGTTGACTTCCTCCAGTACTCTGCGGGAAGTACCGGGGTAGGCGAAGCCGATATCGTGGAACGCGATGCCTTGGGTAATCCGCTCCGGGCAGGGAACCGGCCGGGCCGGCGTTAGAACCTTTGGCTCCAGATCCAGGAACTTGTAGAAGTTGGAGAGGAAGAGGTTGTCCTCGTAGAGCCCGGCGAAACCGCCGAGGATGGCCGAGACCGAACCGGTCGCAAGCTGGAAACCGGCGTAGTACATCACCAGGCTGCCGATGGTAATCGTGCCTTTGTAGGTCTGGTAGGCGATGTAGGCAAGCGCGCCGAACACGGCGAGCGTGGCCACCGACTGGGCCGCTACCGTGGACAGGGTGCGGCGCCGTGCGAGCGCCAGCCTTCCCGCGCGCAGTTGCTGCCGCAGGGCACGAAAACGGGTCCGGAACAGGGACCCGAGGTTAAACAACCGGACCTCTTTGGCGAAGTACGAGTTCGTCAACAGCCAGTGGTAGTACCACGCGCGACGTTCTTGCTTGGTCTGTTCCTGTTCAAAGCGGTACAGCCGGCGCGAGTACATCAGCCGCACCTGCGCGCCGGGCAGGGCGACGAGGATGAGCACCAGGGCCAGCAGCGGGTTGAAAGCGAACAGCAGGCCCGCGATACCGGCCAGCGAGATGGCACTTTGGCCGATCGTGACCAGCCGGTTGACAATGCTCACCGGCCGGGTCGGGGCGTCACCCTGAGCTCGATGGAGTGTGTCGTGGTAGAGCGGATTCTCGTAGTACTCAAGGTCAACCGCGACCGACTGGCTGTGCAGGACGTCGGTCACTTTGTCGGACAGCACCAGGGACTGGGCCTGTCCTGCCATGTCGGCCAAAGAACGCGCAAGCGCCGTGAGCAACGCCACCGCGCCGGCAAGGACGACCCAGAAGAGCACCGACCGAAAGGACGAAAGCCCGCCGGGCGCGGCAATGCCGGCCTGGAGCGTGTCAACGAGCCGTTTCATGAGGTACAGCCCGGCAAGGGGAAGCAAGCCCTGGGCCACGACCAAAACGAGGTTGACCGTGGCCCAGCCCGGGGCGCTGGTCCATACCAGCCGAAGCGCGCGGTCCAGACGCAGCCCCTCCTGGATGACTTCAGTGATCTTCGGTCTACTGGCCATGGAGTGGAAAGGTAGCGACAGAAGTCAAGGTTGCGGTGGAAGGGAGGCGGAAGCCGGTCATCGGGGCTTTGCGGATCCCAGCCAGTCGATCAGCGTAACCTGCCGGGCGCGTCCGTGGCTCCGCATCATCCGCCGGCTTTGGCCCAAGGTGTAGGATACGAAGATACGGATGACATCCCTGAGCCGCAGTGCGTAGTAGCGATAGAGATGACGCGAGCTGCGGGACGCGGGGTATAGTACAGCCATCTCGTCACGGGAGAGGAAGATCCGTTTCCAAGGCAGCTTCACCTTGTCAGCAAAGGACTCAGCGCGCCACTCACTGAAGAAGGGCCGAGGGGGCATCCACCGTCCGTAACCGGAGTGGGCGAGAAGGCATTCTCTTGCCGTCTCTAGTATGCGCTGGTCAAGGCCACCGGGAACCAGCCGCTCAACGACATCGTCAGGCACTTCCGTACCCAACATGCTTCGGACAAGCTGGAAGGTCAGACCCACATATCGCGATGCACCCCATTCGCGAGCGCGCTCTGCGACCTGCCGC
Organism: uncultured bacterium; assembly: GCA_964402475.1. Taxonomy (GTDB): domain Bacteria; phylum Hydrothermota; class Tepidihabitantia; order Tepidihabitantales; family Tepidihabitantaceae; genus UBA2258. The sequence continues at coordinate 3,309 of CAYOCZ010000319.1, forward strand.
CAGTCCATCTCGTTGCGGAAGTGCTGAATTGTCGCGGCGATGTCGAAAAAGGGCAGCAGCCCGACCCCGAGGAATGCGCAATAGGACGTATGCAGGCACAGGTGCAGCAATAAGTCCTCCGGCGACAGCACCTGCACCTCGACACCTGCTATCGTGGCTGGGCGAGCCCTGTCCCACAGACGAGCAGCATCCACTCTCACAGGTCCAGTGGGAAAGGTGATGGTCCAGTGAAGCTCGACAACAAGGTTACGAATGGAGATGGGCAGAAGGTGCTGCCTTCTCCGGCAGACCAGCTCGACGTCCTCGGACTGTTCTTGAACGCCGCCCATGTCGAGCAGGATTGCCTGGGCTCTCGGCAACTCTGCTCTCGGGACCATGAGGTCCACATCGCTCATCGGCCTGAGTCCGACATCACCGTAGACCGCCTCAGCAAGGTAGGCACCCTTTAGCGCAATCACCGGGATGCCGGCGCTGCGCAGTCCGCCAAGCACGGTCCGGAGCTCTCGATAGAGGCGTGTGTTCCTGCCGGCGCTGTCAAGGTAGGCGAGTCGCAACCGCTCCCAGGCATCGGCCGGGACGCAAGCCTGAGCGCCGCGCTTCTTCAGGCGCCTGAAGAGCAGTGGTGTGAGGCGGTGGCGGGCTGCCGCGGCGACGACTTCCTTCCAGTCAGTTGTCGCCGGTCCCCGGTCTCCGGTCCCCGGTCCCCGGTCAGACAGGCAACGGAGGAGTTGGTTGACCGGCCCGGGGTCCACGAAACGCAAGGCTTCAACCCCTCTCTGCGCTACGGCGGACCAGTGACACGACGGCCTGCCTGAGGGTCCACTCGTCCACGAACAGGCGGAATGGCGGCCGAATGTGCCACTTCTCGAGACGACGGTCGCATTGGCCGACCGCATGCCCGCCCATCAGGAGCTTCAGGAACACCTGGTATGGAGTGCCGAAGCGCACCAGCCGTGGCCGAAGACGTCGCGGGAGAAGGCGGTCGAAGGG
>CAYOCZ010000320.1:0-4290 GCA_964402475.1 uncultured bacterium
GATATGGAATTCCTGGCGGACGCGGACAAGGAACGACTGGCGGCCGGTGAAATCGTGGTGAAGGACGACCGCGAGAATACGTCCACGGTCGTCGATGCCGATGTCAGCGTCATCCTGGAAACCCCCTCCGTCAGCGGCGTCTACGAGGTCGTTAACGCGCTCGGCGAGTTCGAGCGGGCGTACGTAGAGGTCAATCCGCAGCTGCCCTGTGTCGGCACGATTACGCGGATTGTCGGTATTTACGGCCTGGACGGTAACAGTTATGCCCTGTGCGCTGCCGGCTCTGTTTACGGACAGCCGGCTTCGGGTAACTTAACCCCCGGTGACGGCGTTGCCGCCAAGTGCGTAGGCATGGAGACGATGAAGCGGGACAGGGCTTACGCCATGCTCCTGCCTACCGGCCGTATGAGTATTCCGTTCTGGTTTGTGGATAAGGTTACCGGCGACGGTGGGCTGGCCAGGTATCGGGTGGTTCCTGTCCGCGGTACGCATGGGGAGTTTTCCCAGGAGTATAGCGGGTCCGAGCTGACGATCCCGTGTGCGAATAACGGGAACAATGCGTGGGAAGTAGTCGGGGCGACTCGTGATGGCGCGCCGTACGATTCGTGGGACCTGCGCGAGTATGGCAAATGGATTACGGTATCGCCCAAAGAGAACGTGACGGCGCTGGTGAGTGCAGTGGGCATTACGGTGGGTGCGGGCACGAAGGTGCTTGCGCTTGGGGAGAGGTCGTTTATCCCAGGCGGGGTGGCGGAGGTAGAGCGCCGGCTGCTGACAAAAGGCGCCGAACTGCTCACGGTACACGCCGACGGGCCGTACGTAACGTTGGTCGGTGATTCGTCGCGCATCACGTTGACACACAAGCAGGCGCAGGTACGGTTGATTATGGACTGGGGCTTCACTGCCGAGGATGCCGCGCTAACCGTGAAGCAGGCTGGGACACACCAGCACCAGTACTACGTGAAGCGTGCCGGGCCGACCTCGGAACTGTTCGGGCAGAGCTATGGCGACTACGATCCGTCCTACAATGCCATGGTCAACGAGACGCAGGTAGACCAGGTTGACGCGGAGATGCCAAAGGGTGATCCCAGTAAATATGATCCTATGCAGGATCAGGACTTGAATCGTACGCTGCGGGCAGCCTCTAAGGGGCAGAAGGACGTGTTCGACGTGGCGGTACTGGAGGGATTGGTGAAGTCCGTCCGCGTGGACGACCTGATCAACTCGTTCGTGCCAAACATGGTCAAGGGCATGGACCGGGTAGGCCGCACGTTGTTCCTGTTCTACTGGCACAACGAAGATTTCCGCGACCGCTACGGTCGGCAGGACATGGCTGACCTGGAAGATAGCCTGATTAACGTGTTCAAGAGCATGGGCGATCTGATTATCTTCCTGCGGCAGAAGACCATTGAAGCGGATCCCATGCTGGAAGAGCTGGATATCGACCTGGGGGATGCAAGTGCCTGAGTATAACGGCTCGAAGCGGGTCGTACCGGCAGATCCGTGGGCAACCCAGCCGAACACACGACAAGCACGGCGGCCCAACGCTTTTGCGGTGGTACCGCCGCCGCACGTATACCGTGAAGAGCGCATCGACCCGTTGGAAGGCCCGGACAGCCGCTGGCGGCAGGCGGAGCAGCTGGTAAAGGTGCTCGGTGGCAGTAAAGCAGCGAAGCGGGCGCACATCGTGGTCGACGGGGTGGTCGAGGAGCGGCTAGTTCCGTTCGCCCGCGAGGTTGCTGCCGTGGAGGCGAATGAAGGACCTGACGCAGCGGATCGGCGGTGGCCGGGGCTGTACTGGGCCTATGTTCAGCACATCGGCCGGAACAGCAATCACCACGCCGGCGTTGTCGACCTGCTTGAAGCCTACCTGATGACGGGCCTGCCACGGGAAGCAATCGCCAACGAGATGCTGTTGCACCCGGAGCACGTGCACTGGTATGAACAAGCATTCTTCGATGTGCGCGCCTTCTTGGATTACCCCACATGGATCGCGGCGCACGTAATCGTGCCGCGCATACAGGCAGTCGCTACCTTGCGCACCTCGGATGTGCTCTGGAAGATGGTGGCCTGGAAAATGGCCTGCGGTGTGCAGGGGCTGCGCGCCGTGTCGTCGTTTACCGGAGAGTACACGGATAACGTCAAACAGCAGGTCAATGGGGTGATACGGAATAAGCTGATCGACTCGGCCCTGACGGCAACCGCGGTGCGAACGCCGAACCAGTACAACAGCTCGGAGATCCTGGAGCAGTATCACCAAGTGGTGCTGTCCATACAGGACACGGGGGCCTCGGCAGAGTCGGAGCAGTGCATCATGGAGATGCTGCATGAGGTGCAGACCATGATCGCTCCGGCCACTGTTGCCCAAACGTTGCCGGCTACGGAGCTGTCGCGGATTGCTAGAGCGTTCACGGATCGTGAGCCTAAAAGCGTGGAAGGAGTCGTTGTATGAGTGCTATCCGACCGGTCAGTAACGATAACGAGGCTCGTCTGGCCAAGGTAGTTCAGCAGACGATTGAACTAACCAACGCTGGCACCGATCCGACGGAAGCGCTGGCCAAGGTAGCGGCCGCGCACGATCTGGGTTCAGAATTCATCAAACGTGCCGCGGAGCTGTATAACGCCAGCCGCACGATCGCGCACATCAAGGCCAACACCGGGGAAGACCGAGCCGAGAGCTTCCCGCTGGCCGTGGCGGACACGGCGAAGGCGCGTTGTGCCATATTGCACAAGAAAGAGGCTGCGATCGATCCTGGTGAGGGTGTGTTCGGGGATTACATGGCTTTGCCGGAGGCGCCTACGGTAGAGAAGGCTGCCGCGGCCCCGTCCGCGAACGTACAGTATCTGCGGTTGCGGCGTACCGGCAGCGAGCCCCGGAGGGCGCTGGCGGAGGCTGCCGTGGCGAAAACGGCGTCCGAGCTTACGAGACAGCACGCCCTGGCGGCCGCTGCCGACGCCCTTCGACGCGCCGGGGCTATCGAGAAGGTGGCCGAGGCCATGCACCACACCTATGGGGAGACGGGCCGGCTCATCCTAGCCGTCGCTGCGGAAGAGGCGTGCCGGAGCCTGCCGACGCGGGAGAAGGTGGCTAGCAGTGCGTTCACGCTGGCGGACCCGGCGGTGGCCCCGTACGCCGAGCTTTTTGCGTTGTTGGAGGCCTCCGAGAATTACGCGCAGAAGCGTGCCGAGTACCTGGCATGTGAAGCGGAGCTGGCTGCGCACGAGCGCACGTACGCGGATTTCCGTAAGTCGGCGTTTTTGGATGCGGCCGCCCCTATGACTTACGCGGCCAGCGCCATTCCGGGGCTGATAGCCGCCCCTAAGCCAGCGGACCCGAATAAAGAGCTGGAGAAACTGCTGGACCTGGCGTCTGACCCGATGCACGAGGCGGAGGTCGACGCGCTAGACACCGAGGTTGCCTTGAATGAGCTGATGGCCAGCGATCCGGTTATCGGGCAGTACGACGACGACGACGTAATACAGGCCTACAACGAGCTATCGCGGTTGGCGCCGCGGGCGGTCCGACAGCCGTCCGTGCTGCGTGCGACATTGCGCAAGTACCTGGAAAGCGGCCCCACCGCGGACGCCCGCAATATGGAGATGTACGAGGCTGACCAGTTGCTGGGCATGGAGCAGCGTATGCGGCCGGCCACTACGCAGTCGCAAAAGGCCCTTACGCAGCCGCAAGGGAGCAGATCTTGACCGACGACCAGTTGACGAAGGTAGCGCTTGAGTTGGCGGACGTGTACGGCACAACGGCCGGCCGTACTGGGCTTGGCACGTTGCTGGGTGGCGCGGGCGGCGGACTGTATGGGTACCTGACAGGCGATAAAGAAAAGGCCAAACGTGACGCGCTGACGTGGGCGTTGCTTGGCGGTGGCGGTGCTTTAGCGTCCTCTGTGGTGCCGCAAGCTTTGCGCACGGCACGGGAAGCGTCCCAAGAGGGCGCGCCGCCGGCGGGGCCGGGCGGTACGTCCGTTGCGCGTGCAGTTCATGGGCTTGGTAGCTCAATTACACCGGGTTCCGTAATCGGTGCCGGCGTCGGCGGAACTGCCGGGTATCTGAGTGCGGACATGGCGCGCAATAACGAGGTGATAAGGGCAGCCAGGACCCTGCGCGGTGACGAGGCAGAGGGCATCCATAAGGCGTTGGGGCTACGAAGCAACACGCCGGATGTCGAAGCTGCGTCTGATAGGCTTGCGGATACGCCACAGGTTAAGGCCCTCCGTAACTCGTACGCCGAGGCGCATGTATAACGGAAACGTTTGGCCGGGGAGGTGGCCGCGCAAA
>CAYOCZ010000321.1:0-4286 GCA_964402475.1 uncultured bacterium
GACTTGGGCCAACACTATCCCATCAAACTACCCACACAAACACGCGATGAGCCCAAAGACAATACCTTCCAACAGATGCTGCTCATCGAACGCTACGCCCACGACGCCGCCGACCGCATCTACCAAGCCATAGCCGCCACGACTCACGGCCAGAAGATGCTGCGGGCGATACTCCGGCCCTACGATTGGCTCGGCTCAACCCGCTTCGTCAGCTTCGACACCACCCGGCCGGTCTACGCCACGAGATCGGATCGCTGCCACGTCTCGCACGTCGTCGCCGACACCGAGTCATGGGAACAGAAGATGGCGCAGACGCTTGAGGACATGGATGAGGTCGTGGCCTACGTTAAGAATCAGAACCTCGGCTTCGACATCCCATATACCATCGACGGCGAGGAACACTGGTACAGGCCTGACTTCCTCGTCAGACTGGACGACGGCCACGGCAAGGATGACCTCTTGACGCTCATCGTCGAAGTCTCAGGCGAGCCGCGCCGCGACAAAGCGGCCAAGGTCGCCACGGCCCGCAACCTCTGGGTCCCGGCGGTGAACAACGATGGCCGCTTCGGCCGCTGGGCGTTCATCGAGGTTACAGACCCGTGGGATGCGAAGAATACGATTACGGCGGCGCTGCGCCAGCAGACCGCGATTGCTCAGGAGGCATAGATGCTGACTCGATTGCGCATAAGGAACTTCAAGAAGTTTAGTGACGTGGATATTGAGCTTGGGCAGGCTGTTGTCCTGATTGGCCCAAACAACTCCGGCAAGACCGCAGCCCTGCAGGCGCTGGCGCTGTGGGACATCGGCCGCCGTCGCTGGACCGAGAAGCGTGGCAAGACTGCGCCAAAAGAGAGGCCCGGTGTCACCATCAACCGCAACGACTTGGTGTCCATCCCCGTACCGGTCGCCAGCCTGCTCTGGCGGGATCTGCATGTGCGAGACGTGAAACGGATCGACGGGAAGCAACAGACAAGCAACATCCAGGTCGAAATAGTCGTTGAAGGTGTCACGAATGACCGGAAATGGGAGTGCGGCCTTGAGTTCGACTACGCGAACGCGGAGTCGTTCTACTGCCGTCCGATGCGCAGGACACAAGGCGACGAGACGACGCAGATGAGCGTTCCCACCGAGGCGAGCGCGGTTTCCATGGCGTTTCTCCCCCCGATGTCAGGACTGGCAGCCGTTGAGCCGAAGTTGGAGCTCGGCCGCATCAACGTCCTCATCGGCGAGGGGCAGACCGCGCAGGTACTGCGAAACCTGTGCTACCAGATATACCTACGGGCAAAAGGACTGCCGGAGCCGGTCAACGGCTTCACGGCGCGTGACGCGGCGCGGCCCCGGCGCAAACTCGCCGAGGTCCCCGCAGACTATTGGGACGCGCTGGTTGGCCATATCCGCCAGTTGTTCGGTGTCACAATACTGCCGCCCACCTACGTGTCTGAACGCGGCGAAATCGGCATGGCGTACAAGGAGCAGTCGGGTATCGAGCTCGACATATCGAGCGCTGGACGAGGACTGCAGCAGACCCTGCTCTTGCTGGCTCACCTCTACGAGAATCCGGGTACGGTGCTCCTCTTGGATGAGCCGGATGCGCACCTAGAGATACTGCGTCAACGGCAGATATACAAGCTTCTAACCGACGTGGCGGGCAGACTTGGGTCTCAGGTTGTGGCCGCGAGTCACTCCGAGGTAATGCTGAATGAAGCCGCCGGCCGCGACGTGGTCGTCGCGTTCGTCGGCAAGCCCCACCGGATTGATGATCGCGGCTCACAAGTTCTGAAGTCGCTACGTGATATTGGCTTTGAGCAGTACTACATGGCACAACAGAAGGGCTGGGTTCTGTACTTAGAGGGTTCCACGGACCTGGCCATCTTGCAGGCATTCGCACGGGTTCTCGGGCACGAGGCCGCGGCTGCGCTCGAGGACCCGTTTCCGTGCTACGTCTGCAATCAGGCATCTTTCGGTCGCAAGCACTTCCGAGGCCTGCAGGAAGCCAACCGAGAGCTGGTCGGTGTCGCGCTCTACGATCGCAGTGATTTCGAAGTCGAGACAGCACCAGGTCTGACCGAACTCATGTGGCGCAAGCGAGAGATAGAGAACTACCTATGCAGTAAGTCAGTTCTGCTAGCCTACGCTCGCGGCGACGATGTCGGCGACCTGTTCTCGCGGGCAGAGGCTGAGCATCGCGTCCAAGTGATGGAATCCTGCATCGCGGAGATAGAAGAGGCCCTCAAGAAGACGCGGAAGCCGTCGCCTTGGTCGCCGGACATCAAGGCTAGCGACGACTTCCTTGACCCCCTATTCGAGAACTACTTTGAGAAACTCGGGATGCCGAACCAGATGCGCAAGACGAATTACCATGTTCTAGCCCGTTTCGTGCGCAAGGAAGACATCGACGACGAGGTCACCGAGAAGCTTGGTTCCATCGTTGAGGTGGCGAAGCGCGCCAAGCCAGCAGAGGCCTAGCCCATGCCCCCAAAGAAATCCAACGGCAAGCGAGTTCCGGTTTCGTCTCTGAAGCACAAGGACAAGCGGACCAACATCCCAACCCGTGAGTTGCAGAACTTCGTGAAGGACGAGGAGAAGAGCCCGAAGACCGTGAGCTATCCGGGCCTGCTCTATGCCCGCGACCCGTCGCTCGACCCACAACTGGTCTGGAAAGGCAAGGACGAGCAGGACCAGAAGCCGCTCGAAGTGCCGACCGTGCCGGTCTACATCCAAGAGAAGATACACCCGCTGGCTATCGTCGAACAGGTGAAGGCCGAGGCGAAGAAGGAGAAACCTAGCCAGGCCGAGATATTCGCCGACTTCAACGGCATCAAGTTCGAAGAGATGGTTGACTTCTACCACCATGGCGTGAACTGGGCCAACCGGATGATTCTCGGCGACTCGCTGCTGGTGATGACCTCGCTGGCCGAGAAAGAAGGCCTGAAGGGCAAGGTCCAGATGATTTACATGGACCCGCCCTACGGCATCAAGTTCGGCTCCAACTGGCAGGTCTCAACCCGCAAGCGCGACGTGAAAGACGGCAAGGCCGAGGATGCGGTTCGCCAGCCCGAGCAAATCAAGGCCTTCCGAGACACTTGGGAATACGGCATCCACTCCTACCTGACCTATCTCCGCGACCGTCTCACCGTGGCCCGCGAGCTTCTCTCCGAGACAGGTTCGGTCTTTGTCCAGATTGGCGACGAGAACGTGCATCTGGTTCGAAGCCTGATGGACGAAGTCTTCGGCTCCCAGAACATCTGTGCCGAGTTACTCTTCCAGAAGACGGGGAGCACGACGGGCGAGAAGATACAGACGGTGTGCGACTACCTGCTCTGGTATGCCAAAGAGGCGAAACTCGTGCGGGTGAGGCGCTTGCTCACCCCGAAGTACGACGGCGACTTGAGACTGGACATCACGCCGTGGTTGTGCCACGACGGCACTACAATACGTAGACTCACGGAGGATGAACTTGCCAACCCTGCGTTGCGGCGAGAACTCGAAGTGTTCCAGCCGGGACCCTTGAACTCGCAGCACCCGAGCAAGACGAGGAGTTGCGGGTTTGTCTTTGAGGGACAGGAGTACTATCCTCCCGAAGGGAGACAGTGGACCTACGATCCGGCACGCGACCTCCCTCGGCTCATGAGTGCTGGGAGACTGATGCGCTATGGCAAAACTCTCCGTGCAAGGATGTACATCAATGACCTTGCTTACACAGACCTGACTAATGTATGGTTGGATACACAGTTTGGTGGCTTCAGCGAGCCCCAAACGTATATCGTACAGACGGGACAGAAGACCATCCAAAGATGTCTGTTGATGACTACGGAACCAGGTGACCTCGTGCTCGACCCAACGTGCGGGAGCGGGACGACGGCGTATGTGGCGGAGATGTGGGGGCGCAGGTGGATTACGATTGACACGAGCCGGGTCGCGCTTGCTTTGGCACGGACGCGGCTGATGGCGGCGAAGTTCCCTTACTACCACCTAGCGGACACGCGAGAGGGCTACGACAAGGAGCAGGAGTTGAGCGCAAACCCCGAGCCTGCACCTGAACGCAAATTCGCCACCGACATCCGCAAGGGCTTCGTCTACAAACGCGTTCCGCACGTGACCTTGAAGTCCATCGCCAACAACGAGGAGATAGACGCCACCTACGCGAAGTGGCAGGAGAAACTGGAGCCGCTGCGCAAGGAGTTGAACAAGGCGCTCAAGCAGTCGTGGGAGGAATGGCAGGTTCCTCGTGAGGCCGACGCGAAGTGGTCGGACAAGGCGAAGCAGGCGCACAAGGAGTGGTGGAA
>CAYOCZ010000322.1:0-4276 GCA_964402475.1 uncultured bacterium
TGAGCCGCCGACGCTGGAGTTGCCGCAACCGTCAACCGGCGTGACATCTGTTGAGCCGCCGACGCTGGAGTTGCCGCAACCGTCAACCGGCGTGACATCTGTTGAGTCAGAATCGGTGCAATCCCCGTCGCCGTCGATAGTTACGCCGGACATTTCAGAGCCCAAACCTCTCGCCCCCCCGGAGCCGCCCGACATTGAACCTCTCTCCCTCCCGGAGCCGCCGGAAGCGCTTGGCGAATCCAGGACCGCCGACGCCAAGGCGGCCCCGGTCGAGGGGAGTCCTGAGCCGCAGCCGCAAACACCCGCGACCAGCCAACAGCCGGACCTCCAACCGCAGATCGACGCCCTGAACGAGCGAGTGCAGGTCATGGCCGAGACGATCAACGCGCTGCTCCGCCTGGAGCGGACGGGCCTGGACGAGAGCCTTGGCGTGGACGCGATCGACGCTGAGGACGACGACGACCTCGAGCCGACTCCGGCGACGCCCGCGACGGCCGACGCGGAGCATGAGACGGCCCGACAGCACGATTACAGCCAGCCGGACTACGAGCGGTACAAGCCGATGCTGCTGGCGGAAGAACTCGTCGAGAAGACCTTCGGCGTGACCGTCACGAAGGACGGTGGCGTTGCCGGGTCTGCAACCACCAACTGCACGTGGACGTATACCGTGGACGATCTCGACGGCAACGAGATTGGAACGGCGGCGACGCCGGAGTGCTCGCGAGTAGCCAACGTCCAGTATGCCCAGCCCGACGCCGACAGTCCTGGCCTGGCCTACCGCACCCCCGCCGGCACGCTCGTCCTCTATCATGTGGCCGAGGAGATCATCGTTACGACGACGGTCGCCGCCGTGACCTCGATTCAGTACGACACGAGCACGCACAAGATTCAACTCAAGAAGACCACAACCCGCGTTCTCAGCAAGGTTGCCGAGGACAGCACTTGGACCGACATAACCACGGCCGCCGGGTGCCCGGCATAGATCATGGCTGGAGAACTGCAATACAGAACGAGCGACGGGGCTCTGCTTTACATCGAGAGCGGGGCCGACGCGGGAAAACTGGCCTATGAGTGCTGTTGCGGTGGAACGCCCAGCGACGCTCCCTGTACGGATTGCGGGTCTATCCCGACCGTTGACGCTGTTGTAACCGTGACGGGCACCTGTGGCGACCAGAGCCGATGCGATGACGCGGCCGGGACGTATACGGGCGCCAATTACCAAAACTGGCCCACTTATTGCTCTTGGCGCTTTGACAGGGTGATTACCCCAAGCCATTATGCCTCCGTATGGATTGCTTACAACAAAACCACTCATGTTTGGGGAGGATATGTGGTTGCCGATGGCTATTCATGGTTCGGTGGCAGCATGACCTTTGGCATATTTGCGCACCTTCTGGACATAACCGGGGACGTGGCGTGTTACGGCTCAGAGCTTGCGGGCAGTTTCAGCTTGCCGGGGTTGCCGGTCTTGGGCTCAAACGACGATTGCGAAGGTTGTACAGCGAATGTGACTATCGGATGAGTTGCAAAGGAACAAAACGAACGCCTCAACAGGCACTGGAAGCGCGGCGGCAGGCCATTGCGGGGCTATTCGCCTCCGGCAAAACTCAGCACGCGATCTGGCATCGGTTGCGCCAATGCTGCGCGGCGAGCAAGTGCGGGCGACTCTGCCCACGGCTCGTCAAAAGCCCCGGTATTGCCCTGGTGGAATGTGTAGACGTTGTCACAGGCGAGCGGGTGGACCTGTACGACGCCCTGGCGGACCCGGACCACAAATGCCCCGAAGAACTGTTTTAGCGAAAGACCCGAACCAATCGGAGAACTGAATAATGGCTGACACGAGAATCTACGACGGCGTCGCCGCCGACAACGACATCTCCACGGCGACGAACTGGAGCGACGACACCGCCCCGATCACTGGGGACACCGCGATCTTCCCGGCGATGGTCCACGCGGCCACAACTGACATCGACGGTTCTGACTTCTCGGCGGTGCTCCTGGCCGAACTGGCCGTCGAGTCTGGCTGCGGCGTGAACTTCGGCTCTCGCGGGGCTTATCTGGAGGTCGATACCGACGCCTTCAGCTTCGCCGGGTCCGGGCAAGTCTTCCTGAACATCGAGAACTGCGGCGGCGAGATACGCATCGCCAACGCCGCATCCGCCTCCACGACCAACAGTTTCGGCTTCAACCTGATCGGCGCGAGCAATACCGGCACGCTCATCATCAACCCCGGCTCATCCGGCAGTATCGGCATCGCCCCCGGCGTCGAGGAAACCGCCGCCTTCACCACGATCATGGTCATGGCCGGTTCAGTCACCATCGGCGACGCGCTGACCTGCACCACGCTGACCATGATGGGCGGAACCGTCAAGAACGGGTCGGACGTGACCACAGTGAACGTCTACGGCGGCACGTACACGCAGACCGCGAACAACCCGACGACGCTGAACATCAAGGGCGGGCGGGTCTACTACAACTCCGCCGACATCCCGACCACGACGAACCTGTACGCCGGGACGCTGGACATGAGCGGCGACGGCCGGGCAAAGGTGTTCACGACGATCAATTGGTACGGCGGCAACATCTACGACCCCGGCAACGTGCTGTCCGGCACGACGATCAACTGGATGCTCGGCGGCACACGATCCGCATAACCAGACTGGAGGCCGCGAAACATGGCCAAGGCCAAAAAACCGATAACCGGCTCGATGGCGGACCTGGAACGGATCGCTATGAAGAATAAGTACCGCACGAAGACGCCGTTCCTGAAGAACGGCGGACGGGACAATACGCCCGAGGAACTTGCGGCCTACGAAGCGAACGTCAACGCGGAGAAGACGAACATGCACGCGGCGGACATGACCCGGTGGAAGGCTGGCATGGCCGATCTGGACACTGCCATCGACGCTGACCGGGCAAGGAAGAAGAAGAAAGCCGACACCACGGCCTACACCCTCCGCAAGTACAACCTCCCGGACGCCGAGGTCGAGTCGAGACTGGGGCCGTTGAGCGTAGCCGAGGCCATCCGGAAGGACAAGGCCGAGCAAGGGACGAACTGGGCCTTCGACGCCCAACGGGTCGCCAGTGGGATAATGGGCGAGGCCAAGGCGGCAAAGGCCGCTGCGGAAGCCACCCCGCTGAGTAGATCGCTCGAAGCACAGAGATCGAAGCTCCAGGGCCAGAAGCCCGTGCTCACGCCGTATGAGGCCCCAGCCGCACAGAACGGACCCCTGGCGTCCACGCAGACCCCAGGCCCGCTCGCCGGATTCCTGCCGCAACAAGCCTCGACCGGACGCACCGCCGTACAGGACATGACGCCGGAGGAGGTCCAGCGGCTGCAAAGGAGGTTCCCGGAACGAGTCCCAGAGCGGATTCGCGCCCGGATGTTCCAGCAGGAACTCGACGAGGTTCAGACCATCGGCGGCGGAGCGAGCAGCCCACAGAACGACCGGCAGAAGTGGGCGGCCATGCAGGACATCGCAGGCCGCTACGGCAAGAGCATGAGCCCCGCGATGGCCCGCGACCTGTTGAACGGGATGGGCGGGATGCTGGAGCGCATCCAGAGCGATCGGATGCGGGCCAGCGTCGAGAGCCTGATGAACGAGGGCCAGGCGGGCGGCAGGGCCAGACCACAAGCGGTTCTGTCCGAAGTGCTCAAGCGGGTGCGCCCGTCCTCGCTGACACGCGAGACAGAGGGCGACCGTCAAGAAGCGGCGCATCAGCAGCAAGTGAAGCAGGAACAGAAACTCGCCGCAGCCGAACAGAAGGCCGCGGCCGTCGAAAAGCGGAAGGATGCGCTGGCGGCACTGGACGCCCGAGCGAGTATGCACGACCGGAAGGTGAAACGGCTGGAGCCGCAGATCAAGGCTCTGGAGAAGGAATGGCAGGTTCTCACCGACCAGAAGACGGCGGCCGCTGGCCCGAAGCGAGATATAATCAACGAGAAGATTGCGGCCCTGCGAGTACAGCGAGACGCGGCGCTTGACGCCTTGGACGCCGTGGACCAAGACAGGATCGCCGTCTACGGTCCGCCAGCGGCCCCGACGCCTCAACAGGCCCCTCAGTCCGCCCAGGCCCCGCAAGTCGCGCCAGAGGCCACCGCAGGCCCTTCTGTGGGCCTTCCGCCGATCGACGCCAACACGTTCGAGGTCCGGACGCCTCCAGCAGCGGCGCCTCAACCCGTCCAAGAACCCCCGCACTACTGGCCGGAGCCGGGAGAGGCGACGCCTCAACAGGCCCCTCAGTCCGCCCAGGCCCCGCAAGTCGCGCCAGAGGC
>CAYOCZ010000323.1:0-4248 GCA_964402475.1 uncultured bacterium
CGCACCGGCGTCACGTTCAAGGACTGGCCGACTGTCGCCCGGCTCGCCTGGCGGCGCCGCGAGCTGGCCCGCGAGATGCGGCTACGGTTTGCGTGCAGTTACCATTCACACGTCGAGATAGCCGGCAACGTGTCCAATGGCCTATCTGAATCCGACCGCGAGTCGTTTCTTGCCGACCCGATGTCACCATCGAGGTAATCGTGTTTGTCTGGAAGGGAACCGCCCGCCGGGTAGTGCGCTCGCCACGCGACATAGTCACATTCGAGCCTGCCACCGGGTACAACTATCGGATACGGTGCCATGCCAGGCGTGCCGGCATTATCAGGCAGGTATCCCTCAAGATCATCGGCTCGGGCGTCGTCGTGTACTAGTCCGCGACCTATGCCGCGGACCTCCAGTTCCGCGCACGTCTGAGCAGATAGCGGGCGGGACCACGTGGCTCCGCCCGCTCATTTGTCCCTACTACTTGGGACTTCGTCCCTTCCTCAAGTGCCGTGCTGCCAGCTTGAGATGTAGGCAGCCTGCTCCGAAGTCAGCTTGTCTATCTTGATGCCGAGGGTTGAGAGCTTCACTTCGGCTATCTTCCGGTCGAGCTCGTCCGGCAGTTTGTACACGCGGTTCTCCAACTTGCCTCTGTTCTTTAGGATGAACTCGGCAGCCAGTGCCTGGTTGGCAAAGGACATGTCCATGACCATTGCCGGGTGGCCTTCGGCTGCGGAGAGGTTCACGAGCCTGCCCTCGGCGAGCAGGATGAGACGTTTGCCGTTCTTGAGCACGTGCTCGACACAGAACCTCCGCAACTCGCGGCTGGCCTTGGTTATCTTGTCCAGCGCGGCCTTGTTGATCTCCGCATCGAAGTGGCCGGAGTTGCAGACGATGGCGCCGTCCTTCATGGCCAGCATATGCTGCTTGTCAACCACATTGATGTCGCCGGTCACGGTCATGAACACGTCGCCGGCCTTGCAGGCGTCCACCAGTTTCATCACCCGGAATCCATCCATCCGCGCTTCGAGCGCGCGCACCGGGTTAACCTCGGTGACGATGACGTCCGAGCCCATGCCTTTGGCCCGGGACGCGACGCCCCGGCCGCACCAGCCGTACCCGCAGACGACGAAGGTCGCGCCGGCGAACAGGATGTTGGTCGCCCGCAGGATGCCGTCCAGCGATGACTGGCCCGTTCCGTACCGGTTGTCGAACATGAACTTCGTCTCGGAGTCGTTGACCGCAATGACCGGGAACGCGAGCACCCCGTCCTTCTCCATGCTGCGTAGCCGAATGACCCCGGTCGTCGTCTCCTCGGTACCGCCGAGCACTGCTGCGAGCCGCTTGCCCTTCTCCTTGTGCAGGGTCGAAATCAGGTCCGCGCCGTCGTCGGTCGTAATCATCGGCCGGTGCGCCAGCGCCTGCTCGATGTGCCGGAAGTACTGGTTCCGGTTCTCGCCCTTGATGGCATAAACGGGAATACCGTAGTCCTTGACGAGCGAGGCCGCGACCTCGTCCTGGGTCGAGAGCGGGTTGGACGCGCACAGCCGAACGCTCGCGCCCCCGGCCTTGAGGGTCCGTACCAGGTTCGCGGTCTCGGAAGTAACGTGCAGACAGCAGCTCATCCGCACGCCCTTGAGTGGCTGCTGCTTCTCGAACCGCTTCCGAATCTCGGCCAGCACCGGCATGAACCGGCCGGCCCACTCGATTTTCGTCTTGCCTGTCTTGGCCAGGCTCAAGTCTTTGACATCACAATCCATCAATCCTCCATTCTCAGTAACGATGAATCAGTTGCGGCTTGGGACACGATACGAATCGCCGACGATTCGTTCATGTCCCGCGCTCTACTTCAGGGCGCGGCGCAGTACGGCCGCCTTGTCGGTCTTTTCCCAGTTGAAGAACTCCAGCTTCTGCTTGCCCACCTTCTTCGTGTACGGTTCGCGTCCGAAGTGTCCGTAGGCCGATGTCGCCTGGTATATCGGCTTGAGCAAGTTCAGGTAGCGAATCATCTCTCGCGGCTTCAGCGGTAACACGTCGCGAATCAGCTTCACCAGCCTCTCGTCGTCGATGAGCCCGGTGCCGAACGTGTCAACCGAGACGTCGGTCGGCTCGGCCCGACCGATGACGTAGGCCAGCCGCACCGCGATCTCCCTGCACAGGCCTGCCGCCACGCAGTTCTTGGCGATGTACCTCGCCATGTAAGTAGCGGAACGGTCAACCTTGCTCGGGTCCTTGCCCGAGAACGCACCGCCGCCGTGGGCGATCCTGCCGCCGTAGGTGTCGACGATCAGCTTCCGGCCGGTCATGCCGGTATCGGACTGGGGCCCGCCGACCACGAACTTGCCGGTCTCGTTCACGTAGAACTTGGTTCTCCGATCAATATAGTGGGCCGGGACCACGTGCCGGGCCACGGTGTCAATCAGCTCCTGCCTTGCCGCTTTGGTGATGCTGTGCCCGCTCTTGTCGAGAATCGTCTCGTCGTGCTGGGCCGCAAGCACCACGCTGTCGACCCGCACCGGCACGCCGTTGTCGTACTCAACCGTGACCTGGGACTTGCCGTCCGGCCGCAGGTAGGGAAGGGTGCCGTGCTTGCGCACGTAGGCGAGGCGCTGGGCCAGTCTGTGCGAGAGCACCATCGGCAGCGGCATCAACTCCTCGGTCTCCTTGCAGGCGTAACCGAACATCACACCCTGGTCCCCGGCACCACCGGTATCAACGCCCTGCTTGATGTCGGGCGACTGCTTGCCGATAGCGTTGAGCACCGAGCAACTGTCGCAGCTCAGCCCGCTCTCGGCCGTGACGTACCCGATGTCCCGCAGTACGCCCCGCACCAGCTTCGGCAGGTCAACCCAGGCATGGGTCGTGATCTCCCCGCCGACCAGCACCATACCGACCGTCACAAAGGTCTCACATGCGACCCGGCCGTGCGTATCCTGACGAAGGACTTCGTCCAGCACCGCGTCCGAAATCCGGTCGCAGACTTTGTCCGGATGGCCTTCGGTTACCGACTCAGAAGTGAAAGTTGTCCGCATCAGACCAGTCCTCCTCTACTCAAACGTTTCAATCAAGATAGGCTCTGCCGTGCTTCCTGAGTGCAGGACTTCGCTCGCTTGCCGCGTCGCCGCCAAGGCGACTGGCATGGCATCTTCCGGTTTCTCCGCGCCCAAGTCGAGTATCTTACCGGACAGCTTCCCCCGGTCAAATCAGGCAGGCCACACGAGCCCGAATGCTGGAGTCCAACTCACGGAACACCTGCCGACCTAAATGCCTACCAGCACTTGCCTGAGCAGCGGCTCGACCTGCCTGACGGCATCTGCCATGTCATCGCACTCGAACCAATGCGCGTCCTTGAGCGAACGGAACCAGGTAAGCTGCCGCTTGGCGTACGCCCGCGTCTTGGCCTTGGCCTCGGCCACCGCCTGCTCCACGGTCAGTTCGCCTTCCAGATGCCGCAGCAATTCGGCATACCCGTAGGCGTTGGCCACGTAGGTATCCCTGCCGAAACCTGACTCTTTGAGTCGCCTTACCTCGTCCAGCAGGCCGGCGCGCATCATCGCGTCGAACCGGGCATCAAGTCTGCGCCGCAGCAACTCCCGTTCCACGGTCAGCACCGCGTAGACCGGCTCGAACTCAGCGTCGGTCTTCTTTTCCCGGCTGAGCTCGGTCATTGTCTTGCCGGTGGACTCAAACACCTCCAGCGCCCGCATCACCCGCTGCCGGTCGTTCGGGTGCAACCGGGCTGCCCGTTCCGGGTCAACCTGCTTGAGCCGGTCATACAGAACCAGCGAGGTCTCGGCCTCGAGCCGCCGTCGCAGCGCCGGGTCCGGCTTCGGTGCCTCGAAGAACGGCTCGAACAGCGCCTTCAGGTACATGCCGGAGCCGCCCGCGACGATGAATCGCTTCCCCTCTCGCTGTAGTCGCCTCATCACGGCAAGGGCGTCGCGCGCGAAGTCGGCCGCCGAATAAACCCGGTTCGGCCCTACCATATCAACCATGTGAATGCCGAGTTCCCGCCGCAGTTCCGGTCCGGGCTTGGCCGTGCCGATGTCCAGCCGCGAATAGACCTGGCGCGAATCGGCCGAGATGATCTCCAGCTTGAACTTCCGCGCTAGCCCGACCGCAACTTCGGTCTTGCCGACGCCCGTCGGGCCGCACAGTACCAAGACCCGCTGCCCGATCGCAGCCTTCGCTGTATCAGCGCCGGTCACGTTGTCCTCTGACTATACGCGGCCAATGACGAAGTCCGAATCCCTAATGACGAATCAA
>CAYOCZ010000324.1:0-2738 GCA_964402475.1 uncultured bacterium
CCACATCGCTGTGTAGAAATACGGAGCCGCGTACACGACGCGTCGAGGGCCATAGGCAGTCGTGATGGCCGCTCGCCAATGCGGCTGCGCAGGATTCTCTAGGCTGAACGCCTCGACCCCTTTGAATGTGGATACCACGGCAACCGACTCGGCAAGCGCCACGTCCCAAGTGTGCGTCTGCAGTGGCTCGAAACCCAGGAGACGCAGTGAATGCGGGTTCGAAACGCTGTAGACTCTTAGTGTGTCGTAGCCGTAGGGAACGTACAAGAACGTATCACGCACAGCGATGCCGTATGCGAAGACGTCAGTCGTGCTCACCACAAATGGGCTATCCGGCCGGGCGACATTCGTGATTCGTATCGCGCCGGCAGCAGTGTAGGCGAACGAGTCCTGCACTACGACAGCCACGCCATCACCACTGCACGTCCCCACCAGCACCGGTTCTCTCGGCCGGGCGACGTTGACGATCTGGAACCTGTTGATCTCCGCTACGTACACGAAGCTGTCACGGATTACCATGTCTTCCGGTGGGCCGGTCACATCCGCGCCACCCACCCGCTGGGGTCTCGTGGGATCCGACACGTCAACCGACTGGAACTGAGGTCGCTGGTACCAGTGCAGATAGGCGAATGAGTCACGCGCGACCACCGACCTGCATTCAGGATTCAGACCTACGATGTCCACTCCTCCCAAGCGTGTCGGTCGCGTTGGGTCTGAAACGTCCAGAATTGTCATCCCGTTCAATGGCGTAGCCAAGTACGCCCTCGTACCGTCCACGTAGATGTCTTGCACCGACCCGGCACCGAATGCGGTTGTGTCTATCGTCGGGCTTGCCGGATTCGTCACGTTGACCGCGACAACGCCATCGGTGTAGTTCGCTACGAGCGCGTAGTTCACGGCGGGCACGACCGCCACGCCATCTTCATCCTCAGCCGGAATGTCCACGTGCCCCACCAGTGAAGGCGACGCTGGGTTGGATACGTTCACTACATCGAGCAGAGAAGTATAGAGCAGTGTGTCTTCGGTTGAGGGCATCGTCAGGTCCATCGCATCCGCAAGATTGAGCGAGCCAAGCAGGTGGGGTGAGGCCGCATCTTTGACATTGTAGATTCGCAGACCATCTCCAAAGATTGTGACATAGCAGAGAGTGTCGCGCACATGGACCGCCAGTGGTTCGCCGCCGATGTGCCCGGCGCGGTGAGGATTCGCCGGGTCGCTGACATCCACGATGTTGACGCCTGACACGTGGACCAGATAGCAGTAGTTGCCAGCCTTCGTCATGAACAGGTCGCAACTGTCACGACACGCCCCGACCAAGACCGGGGAACGAGGATTCGCGATGTTGTAGATGCGCAGCGTGTCGTCTTCGCAGGCCGCATAGACGAAGGAGTCCTTGACTGCGATGTCGTTGACCACGGGCAGGTCAACTCGGCTGAGCAGGTTGGGTTGAGCGGGGTTGCTTACGCCGTGGACCTCGAGACCGGCTCCCCCTACGTGAATGCCCGCAAGCACGAGAGTATCGGCGATGACGGCCCGGCGCGGAATCCCGGCGAAGTTCAGGTCGCCGAGCAGGTCGAAGGTGACGCTGTCATGGGACCGGAACCGGGCCAGGGTAGCGCCTGAACCTCGGGTCAGGCAGACAACGGTATCGCCTGCTGTGACGCGCAGCGATACCTTGAGCGACGGCCCGTAGCTCCAGCGTCCCACGCAGACCAAACCGCTGTCAGTCGCTGGCCTCCAACTCTGGCGAAGCAGATAGCTCTCAAGACCGTTCTTCTCCAGCCACCGATGGCCCAACAGCGGCCCCTTGACCATCATCGAATCCCGTAATGCAGCATCGTCCATCCGCGCACCAAGGGCCGCTGTCGCTACGAGCAGCAGGACGACGCTCAACAACCGCCGCGTCATGGCCTGATTCTAGAACTCGCTGCCGGCATGTCAAGCCAGTGGGTCCGACCCAACCCGCGTGAAGCAGAACGCCAGCTTCTTCCCCTTCACGATGGACTCAGGATAGCTCACGCCCAGTTTGAACTTGACCCACTTGTGGTCCACGTTTCCATCGGCCTCGCCCGTGGCGATTTCGAAGTCACCCGGGTAAGTCCTTACAGAGACGTGGTAAGTGCCGCCTCCGCCCTCCGTCCCGGCGAACAGCTCACAGTAGGCCCCCGCCGCGCTATCCAGCTCATCGACGTTTATCGTTATTACCTGCGCGACGATGTTGTTCGGCTCCCACCTACTGGTCCACCCGCTCTGGGCCGCCGTCAGCGGCTCTTGGTGGAATACTGACACGAGACCGTAGGCCGACGACACGACCGCTGCCGTCAGCAGAAGCACGCTGTTCCTCATTTCCTCCTCCTACTGCTTTACGACCTTCACACTGCTGATTCTCCCGTCTGTTTTGACCTCAACGAAGTAGACGCCGGCGGCGAGCTTCGAGAGGTCGAACGACAAGCCTTGGTCGGTCTCACGGCGAACAACTGCGGCTGAGACTACCCGGCCCGACACGTCACGTAGCCGGACCGTGCCAGCCCTGGCCGGCAGCGTGAGCAAGCACCTTCCCCGCGCGGGATTGGGACACACCCTCAGATTGGTCGGCGGCATGACAGATACCGCCTGCTCTTCTAGCCCGAGCGACTCGGCGCTGTAGATGCCAACCCCAGCTCCCCACATTGCTGTGTAGAAATACGGTGCCGCGTACACGACTCGTCGAAGAGCATACGGCGTCGAGATGGACCCGC
>CAYOCZ010000324.1:2838-4241 GCA_964402475.1 uncultured bacterium
TACGGTGCCGCGTACACGACTCGTCGAAGAGCATACGGCGTCGAGATGGACCCGCGCCAGTGTGGTTGGGCTGGGTCCTCCAGACTAAAGACATCGAGTCCGTTGACCGTCGCCACCAAAGCCACAGACTCGGCGAGTGCAACATCCCAGGGCCACACGCCGGCTGGCGTCTCCGATAGCCTTCGGAGCTGCAGCGGGTCAGCTATGCTGTAGACGAAGAACGTATCGTAAGGATGCGGAATGTACGCGAACGTGTCACGCACCGCAATGCCGTGTCCTCCGACAGATGAATTGGTGCTTACTACAGTCGGGTTAGCTGGGTCAGCCACGTCGATCACCTGAACCACACCGCTTATGAGATACGCAAGCGTATCCTGCACAGCAAGCCCGAAGTAGACGCCGCTCTGGCTGTTACAGCTTCCCACCAGCACCGGCTCTCTCGGCCGGGCGACGTTGACTATCTGGAAGCGAGCGACTTCAGCAACATAGATGAAGCTGTCCCGGATGACCATGTCTTCTGGCGGATTGAACATGCTCTCGCAGCCGCCCGCCGCTGCTGGATGGGCCGGGTCTGTTACGTCTATCGAGAGCATCCGCGGCCGAGGCCATGAGATGTACGCGAACGAGTCCTGCGCCGTCGCGGAGCGCACTGTCTGACCGGAGTCATAGAAGCCCACACGGGTCGGCAGCGCCGGCGAGGCGACGTCGAGTATCTGAAGCCCGGCCCGGTAACCTGCGATATACGCCTTGGCGCCGGCCACGACGACATCTACTGCCTCATCCATGCCCAGGAGCCCCGTGTCTCGGACCGGCTGCGATGTGTTGCGAGCATCATAGACGTGCAGGCCCTCCCAGTGACATCCGACGAAGGCAGACTGAGCCAGCCCGCTAGCCCACATCCCGTATCCCCAGCCCGGCCTTCCGGCAGAACCTACAAGGCGGGGTCGAGTTGAGTCAGCCACTGACACGACTGTGAGCTTGTTGAAGTCGCTCTCACCCGCACCGAATGCCAGCGTATCTACGAGAAAGACGTCGTTGCCGCCGGCAGAGGCAAGTGAGCCAATCTGGTACGGAAGGGATGGAACAGCAACGTCGAGAATGTGGAATGTTATGTCTCCCGGCACGTTCGGGTTGAATGTCGTGACATAGCAGAGATGGCCTCTGGCCTGCACCTGTTCTATCGCGCTGCCCCATGAGCCGATTCGATGCGGGCTCACGGGATTGGTGACGTCAATCACATATAGGCCCCAGCGGTCGCCGAGGAAAGCGGCGTTGCCTGCCACCGAGACCAGACCGCCTGAATCAACACAGGCACCCCTGAAGACTGGGCTGGCTGGATTCGAGACGTTGTAGATGCGGAACGAGTCGTCGCCGCTGATGGTGTAGACCAGCGAGTCCTGCAG
>CAYOCZ010000325.1:0-4228 GCA_964402475.1 uncultured bacterium
TGCTGCGGATTCGGGCCGAGAAGTCCGGCAGTGGTACGCTGGCAGCCGTAGTTCAGACAGTCAGCATCCCCCTGACGATAGTGACTGTCGTGGTCGGCCTCTGGGGCGCGGTGAGCATGCTGCCCCTGCCCGGACAGGTCGACGGAGCGGTGTCGATTGCCGCCAAGGTACTGGTCCTCATCGCCGTCCTGGTTTTCCTCGACCGATTCGTCTACCGGTTGCTGGTCTATTTCAAGGGGCGTTTCGTCTATATCGACATCACCCGCGGCATCGTCCGCGGCATGCTCCGGCTGCTGATTGTCGTCGTCGGACTGCTCCTGCTGCTCGAGGCACTGCACATTTCCATCACCCCGATCGTGGCGTCGCTCGGCATCGGGTCGCTGGCGGTCGCGCTGGCCTTGCAGGGCCCGCTGTCCAATCTCTTCGCCGGCCTCTTCGTCCTCGCCGACCGTACCGTGCGCGTCGGCGACTTCGTGAAGCTCGACACCGGCGAGGAGGGCTATGTCACGAACATCGGCTGGCGCCACACGCGCGTCAGGACCATCGCGAACATCGCCATCCTCGTACCCAACAGCCGGCTCAACACCAGCGTCATCCAGAATCTGAACCTGCCCCAGGAGGAGGTCGCCATCTACTTCCCCGTGGGCATAAGCTACGCCAGCGACCTGCGCCGCGTTGAGGAGGTCACGCTCGACGTCGCCCGTCGGGTCCAGCAGGAAGCACCTGGCGCGGTCCGCGGGCACGAGCCGTTCGTCCGCTACCACACCTTCGACAGCTCGAGCGTGAACTTCAACGTCGCACTGCGGGCTACCAACTTCGGCGCCACGTACCTGGTCAAGCACGAATTCATCAAGGCGCTGCACGAACGCTACCGGCAGGAAGGCATCGTGATTCCGTTCCCGATCCGCACCCTTGACGTCCCGCCCGGTGTGGTCGCGGCACTGGGCGCCGCGGGCAAGACGGACGCACGTTAGCCCAATACAGTGCGGGTCATAGCTGGTCCGCTGCCCGCGCTTGAGAAGCTGCGGGCGAAGCTCGGCCCGCCTTTGAGATAAAGGGGACTCGATGGAGAAGATGACAGGTTACTGCGGTTACAACTGCGACCTGTGCGCGGCGCGGTCCGATGACCCGGCCGTGCGGCGGAAGCTGGTTGACGGCTGGCGCAAGCTGTTCGGACATGAGGCATACACCGCCGAGAACGTCCGCTGTGACGGATGCCGCAGCGATGGCCGGCTGGCAGACAAGTCATGCCAGGTCCGGCCTTGCGCGAAGGAGAGAGGCGTCGAGAGCTGCGGGCTGTGCGCCGACTTCCCGTGCAAGAACGTGCGGCCGCTGATGGGAAGCAGGGAGGGAATGCTGCTCCACTGCTACCCGCGCACCGCCGACCTGACTGGAGAGGAATACGGGCTCTGCATGCGCCAGTTCGCGGGCATGGAGAACCTGATTCGCATTATGGTCGAACACGGCCGCCTGCCGGCGTGGCTGGCCCCGCAGAAGACGGAGGAGTAGTGTTTGAACTGCCCGAGTGCGTGACATTGGTCGGGCAGATGAATGAGACTCTGCGCGGCAAGACCGTTCAGCGCGGCCGACTGGGTAACTCCCCGCACAAGTTCGTGTGGTACAACCGTAAGCCGGCCGAGTTCGAGCGCCTGAGCAAGGGCAAAACCGTGGGCACCGCCACAGCCAAAGGACGGTGGATGTTCGTTCCGCTGGAACCGGGCTACGTGCTCGTGCTCGGCGAGTGCGGCGGCCGTCTGCTATACCACCCACCCGGCGCCGACCTGCTGGGGAAGTACCACCTGCTGCTTCAGTTCGGAGACGAGTCGGCCCTGTCGGTGACCACCCAGATGTGGGGCGCGATGGAGCTCTTCGAGCAGGGCCGGGAGCAGGAGCGGAAGTACATCAAGGGGATGCGGTCGACGCCCGTGGACAAGCAGTTCACGTTCAGGTACTTCTCAGGCCTGGTGGACGAATTGTTGAAGGGCGAGAAGCGAAGCGTGAAGGGGCTGCTTACGCAGGAGCAGTCAATTCCGGGCCTGGGCAACTCGGTCGCGCAGGACATCATGTTCCGGGCCGGCCTGCACCCGCGCCACCCGATTGCGGAACTGCCGCCGGCGCAGAGACGAACGCTGCACGACGCGATAGTCAAGACCGTGCGCGAGGTCGTCGCCCGCGGTGGCCGCTCCGATGATCTCGACCTCTTCGGTCGGCCGGGCGGATATGAACGCATCATGTCCAGCAAGACCGCGGGCAAGCCGTGCCCCAAGTGCGGCGCGAAGATTCAGAAGATTGCCTTTCTCGGAGGAACATGCTACTTCTGTCCGAAGTGCCAGCGATAGCCGGCAGCAGGCGAATGGAGAGTGACGATGATTGAGCTGGACGAGAGTCTTGTCTCTTGGGTAAGCGAGTTGAGGCGCTGGTTTCACCAGCACCCGGAGCCCAGTTTCGAGGAGCGGCAGACGCAGGAGAAGGTAGCCGAGGTCCTCAAGAGCCTGGGCATCGAGTATCGGTACGCAGGCGGGACCGGTGTCGTCGCGACCGTGTACGGCAGCCGCAAACGGCCGTGCATCGCGCTCCGGACCGACATGGACGCGCTCCGTATCCAGGAGGCCGAGACCGAGCTGAACAGCGAGTACCGGTCGCAGAACCCGGGCGTCATGCACGCGTGCGGGCACGACGGACACATGGCGATGCTGCTCGGTGCAGCGCGTCTGTTGCAGGAGCACTGGGACTCGCTCGCGGGCACCGTCCGGCTCATTTTTCAGCCGGCCGAGGAGGTGCCGCCCGGCGGCGCCGGCTCGATGATTGCCGACGGCTGCCTCGATGGGGTGGATGCCATCATCGCGGCCCATATCTTCGGCAACATGCCGCTCGGCAGAATCGGCTTCCGTCCCGGGCCGTTCATGGCCTCGAGCCGTACGTTCACCGTGACCATCAAGGGCAAGCCCGGGCATCACATGTGCCCGCAGGACAACGTCGACCCGATACAGATTGCCGCCCGGTTCATCAGCACCGTTCAGAACGACCTCCGGCAGCGGCTGAATCCGAACGCCCGATACGTGCTCGGGTTCGGAGAGGTCCATTCGGGAATGCAGCACAACCAGACCCCGGCCGAAGCAAAGGTCGTCGGCACGTTCCGCGCCTATGACATGCGCGACTCAGAGACAATCACGGCAGCCATCAGGTCGAACCTCGACGGCCTGATGCAGACCTTCAGCCGGCCGGGCATTGAGGGCGTTCCGTCGTTCACGTTTGATGCCGAGTCGGCCTATCCGCCGCTGGTCAACGGCCCTGCCTTCACCCGCCGGGCGACTGAAGTTCTGAGGGCGAGTTTCCCCAATGTCGACGACGATATGGAGCCGAATCTCGGGGCCGAGGACTTCGCCTGCTATCTCCAGCAGGTGCCCGGCCTTTTCATGTTCCTCGGTGGGGGCAACCCTGAGCTTGGCATCACGGCGATGAACCACTCTGACCGGTTCGACATGGACGAAGCCGTGCTGGGAACCGGCATCAAGGCGCTGCTCACCCTGGCTTTCGACTTCCTTCAGAACCGCGAGCCCTACCTCGGCACGTAGCCTTCGCGAAACCGTGTCCGAACGCTGGCGGTGAGCGGCCCCCGGCACCGAAAAAACACTGCTTGACATCGAGAGGGAGGCTGCTATTCTCGCCGCGGGGCACGGCGGAAGCGTACTCACTATCGGCTCGGTCGTTTTGTAGATTGCAGCCAGACTCGCAACCGACCGTGACCCCTTTTCTTTTGTGTTCGCCTCAGTCAGCCCCATGTTCCTTCTGCTATGACAAACTGCTTGATGGTCCACAACGCCACGTTTGAGGTTTCGACCCGGGGCTTCGGCGACGTTATTGACATCACGGCCCAGGTGGCCGCGAGCGTCGAGAAGTCAGGAGTCAGGAACGGCATCGTCTGCATCGCGAACCCAGGCTCGACCGCCGGCATCACGACAATCGAGTTTGAGCCGGGCGCGGTAGCAGACCTGAAGGCGGCGCTTGAGCAGCTCGCGCCCGAGAATGGGATCTATCGCCACAATGACACCTGGGACGACGGTAATGGCTTCGCCCATCTGCGCAGCGCCCTGGTCGGGGCGTCGCAGTCGTTCCCAGTGAGAAACGGCGCAATCGCACTGGGAACGTGGCAGCAGATAGTCTTCCTCGACTTCGACAACCGCCCGCGCCGCCGGAAGCTCGTCGTCACCGTCGTCGGCGAATAGGC
>CAYOCZ010000326.1:0-4222 GCA_964402475.1 uncultured bacterium
GGCCTGGGCCGGGTCGCTGTTCAAGACGACAATGTCGGACAGGCCCGGTTTCTTCCTGCGCTTGAACACGGTGTGCAGCATCGGGTGGCGCAGGTCGGCATCCACCAAGAGGACACGGGAACCGGCCTGGGCCAGCACCGAGGCAAGGTTGACCGCGACGGTGGACTTGCCCTCGCTCGGCCCCGGCGAGGTCACGGCAATCGTGTGCAGCGGGTGCTCCGCGCTGGCGAAGGCGAGGGCGGTGCGCAACATGCGGAAAGCCTCGGCTCCCGAGGACTCAACGTCGGAGTGGGTGATGAGGTGAGAAGTCACGTTCTCCTGTCCCCGTTGCCAGCGCCGGCCGGCGGTCAGGAGCCGGGGTATGCTGCCGAGCACCGAATACCCCCGGCGTTCCAGCTCGCGCGGGCCGTGGACCGACGTGTCAAAGTACTCCACCGCCACTACCGTACCGATAGCCAGGACCAGGGCCAGCATCAGGCCGGCGGCAAGGCTCGCCCGGACGTTCGGTTTGGTCTGGTCCGCGCCCCGTGAACGGTCGAGTATCCGCACCGACGATATCCGTCCGACTTCCTGGATTCGCGCCTCCTCGTAGCGTTCGGAGAGCAGCGAGTGGACCCGGCGTCCGGTTTCCACGTCCCGGGTCAGCCGGGCCAGGTTTCGTTCGGCTTCCGGCAGGCGGGACAGCGGTGCGTCATAGCCGGACAGGGCGCTCGCCAGCGCCTCCTGCCGGGCCTTGGACGCGGCCAGCCTGGTGTTGAGGGTCAGGACCGACTCGAACAGGCCGCTTAGGTGCCCCACCGGGTCGGCAATCCCCTGTTGGGCGATGAGGACCTGCGATTCGATCCGGAGCCGCGCCCGGGTGCTGTCAATCTGGCGGTCCAGGCCCTTGATCCGTTCCGAGTTCTCGCCGACGCCGCGGATGATGAGGTTGGTCTTGTCGACCTCGAGCTGGTTCAGCGTGGCCTTGAGGTTGGAGACCAGCGGCGACGAGATGCCTTCGAGCCGGTCCGCCATGCCCTTGCCTTCCTGCTCAATCAGGCCCTGGACGTGCGCGAGCTCGGCCCGGCTCGCCTGGGCTTCAGTGACTACCTGCTGGTGCTGGGCGGCGATACCGGACTGCCGGTTAATCAAGGCCTGGGTTTCGGCGTCGATGCTCGTCAACTGGTGCGCGGTCTTGAACTCGGCCAGGCTCCGCTCGGCCGAATCCAGCCGGGCGCCGACCACGGCGAGCTGGTCCTCGATGAACCCCCGGATGGCCGAGACGTCGGTCCGGCTCAGGTCGAGGTCGTATTGTTGATAGGCCTCGACGTAGGCATTGGCGACCGCCACGGCCGTGGCCGCGCGGGGGGCGGACGCCACGAGTTGAATGATGTCGGCATCCCGCACCGGCCGGGCCGAAACCATGGACTGCAAGGCCTCGGCCGAGAGCATCAGCGAATCGGCCAAACGCGCGGCCACCCGCTCGGCCATGCTCCGGCTCTGCAGGAGTCCGACGTAGTTGGCGGTTTTCGGCTTGCCCGACACGAAGAGGCCTTGCGACACGCCGAGGACGTCGCCCCGGTCGCCGTCCGTCACCATCACGGTCGCCCGGGCTTCGAAGACCGGCTGGGTGCGAATGACGGACAGCACCGCGAGTCCCAGGACTCCGAGAAACACGCCCAGCGCCAGCCATTTCCGGCGGGCGACCGCTTCGAGGTAGTCCTGAACGATCGTTCTGGAGTCGGACTCGGCGGGGCTGCCCTGCCGTCCGCCGAGCTCGGGGTCCGGGTTCATCTCCCGACTCCGGCGAATATCAAGATTGTGATGGCGAGGGTGGCGAATGATGTGACCGTAGTCGCGACGTCGAACGCGTAGCGCATCGTATACCAGGGCGAGTCCGGGACCATCACCACGTCCCCGGGCGAAAGCGGAACGACCTGTCCGGAACCGAGCATCCGCTTCAGGTCGACCCTTATCCGCTTCTGGGTGCTCGCCCGGACCAGGACTACGTGACGCACGTCCGCGTACTGAGTCGGGCCACCGGCCGCGGAAAGCAGCTCCACGATGTCGGGATTGCCGCCGAGGCTGTACGCCCCGGGGGTGCGCACCTGGCCCCAGACGTAGTACTTGAAGACCGGTCCCTGGGAATGGGCGGGTTGGGCCGAAAGCAGGCCGGCCAGCGCCAGCAGGCCGCACAGGACCAACCACAGAGGCAACTGCGAATTGGCGACAGGCGATTGGCGCCTGGCGTCTGGCTCGGGCTTTGGGACACGATCGGGTGCGAAAGCTGGGGACAGTCCCTCGGAGCGCTCAATGCGCGGGACAGTCCCCGTTTTCGCAGTCATGTCCCCGTCTTGGTGACTTGGTGTCTTGGTGGTTAACATCCGCTCTCTCTGCATTCTGCTATCTGCATTCTGACTCCTGAGTTATCCGTTTCCCCCTCAGTCCTTCCACTTGAACTCGCAGCGGCGGTTCAGCTCGAACTGCATCGCGTCATGCGTCACCAGCATCTCCTCGCCGTAGCTGATGGTCGAGAACATGTTCCTGTCCGCGCCCAGTTTCGCGAGATAGGCCTTGGCCGCTTCAGCGCGGCGCATGCCCAGCGCTATGTTGTACTCGGACGTGCCGATCGGGTCGCAGTAGCCCTCGATGGTCACCCTGGCCTGGGGCGCCTGCTTGAGCACGTCGTAGTTGCCCTGCAGGATGGTCGCGTCACCGGGCCTGATGTTCGACTTGTCGAAGTCGAAGTGGATGGGCACGAGGTCCTGCTTTACCGGTTCGACCGCCACCGATTCCGGCTCCGGTTCCGGAGCCCGCTCCGGCGGCGGCATGGGCTCGCGGCGCCGGCACAGATTGTCAAACTGGTAGCTCACGCCAAACTCGAACCGCCCGAACCGGCCGTCGCCCTTTGCGAAGACCAGGCCTTCCATCTTCTTCCACGCGACCGCCGCGGTGACCGGGCCGAAACTGGCCTTGACCCCGGTATTCATGTCGCGGCTGTTTGCCTCGGCGACCAGCGTGACTTGCGGAGTCACGTAGAACTCCGCACCACCGAACAGGGCGAGCGCCCACTGGTGGTGGTCCTTGAAGAAGACGTCGGTATTGAGGTACTTGCTGCGGGTGCCGTACCCGACAAAGCGCCCGCGGCCGAGTCCGACGTGGTACCGGACTATCTCCGTCATCGGGATGCTGGCCACCGCGAATGCCGAGAAGTTCTCCGTCGTCCGGTCGCGGTGCTTCCAGTCCGGCCAGGCAGCGTTAAGGCCATGGCCGAGGGGGGAGACGTAGCTGTTGAGTCCGACGTCGTAGACGCCTACTGCCAGGCCGAAATCCCCGGGCTCGTCGCCGATTATCCGGTACTTGGCGTCCAGGACGTAGTCCTTCAGGGTATAGGCGGTCACGGCGAAGTCGAGTCGCTTGAGCGGTGAAAAGCGGACGTTGGCGTCGAGCTCCGGATAGTCAACGTTCATGCTTGTCTTTGTGAGCGGAAACGTCGCGTCGGCTGAGATTGCCAACGCGCCCGCCGGCAGCACGTCGGCGGTCGGCGTGTCAAACAACAGCGTCGGGCTGTTGGATGCGGCCGAAGCGGGCGCGGCGACCACCAGCAGCGCCACGACTACACAGAGCAGAAGCGGTCGCGGGTCTGCTTTGAGTCCCGTCTCCCGTCTCCTGTCTCCGGTCTCCTGACTACTTATTCTCATGATTCCTCCCAATTACCAATTTACCTGTAGCCCATCACTTCCGGACCTCCACCGCGTCCAAGGCTCCGGCCGACTCCGGCGATTCGCGTCGCTTGCGCGGTTCGGCCCCGGGTTTCCCGGTCGGCACAAACTCCGCGGTCGGCGGGTACTCGGCCCGGCCGGAAGCGGTGGGCCGGCCGTTGTGACAGGCCGTATCGGGGTGATAGCTGCTCACCTGTCGGGTGATTTCAGCGCGGATCTGCTGCGTGTCACCGTTCCTGACCACCTCATCCAGCCGCCGTAGGTCATCGAGTATTTCCGGATAGCCGCGGGGCCTGGAAATGCGGGCGCGGTAGATTCGCCGGTTCACTGTCGCCAGCGTGCCTTCTTCAGCGGTCATCAGTTCCTCAAAGAGCTTCTCGCCCGGGCGCCGGCCGGTGAAGACAATCGGGACGTCAACACCCGGGCGCAACCCGGCGTGGCGAATCATCGTCTCAGCCAGGTCCTTGATCCGCACCGGCTTGCCCATGTCGAGGACGAATACCTCGCCGCCGGTGCCGAGC
>CAYOCZ010000327.1:0-4215 GCA_964402475.1 uncultured bacterium
GCCTCGGCTTCCTCCCGGGCGCGCTGTTCTTCTTCGCGCTTCCGGCGTTCCTCTTCTTCTTTCCGCTTGCGCTCCGCCTCGATGCGCGCCCTGGCCTCGGCTTCTTCCTTGGCGCGCTGAGCGGCTAGCCGCTGTTGTTCTTCTTTCCGCTTGCGTTCCGCTTCGGCGTACGCCTTGGCTTGGGCCTCCAACTGCGCCCGCCTCTCGGCGAGCTTGCGTTCCTCTTCCTTCCGCTTGCGTTCCTCTTCGGCGCGTGCCTTGTCCTCGGCCTCAATCCGCGCGCGCTTCTGGGCGAGTTTGCGTTCCTCTTCCTCGAGTTTTCTGCGTTCGGCGTCGGCGCGTGCCTTGGCTTTGGCTTCTTCCTTGGTGCGTTGCGCGGCGAGCTTACGTTCCTGCTCCTCGAGCTTCTTGCGTTCTTCCTCGATGCGCGCCCTGGCTTCGGTTTCTTCTCGGGCGCGTTGCGCGGCGAGTCGCTGTTCCTCTTCCTTGCGCTTGCGTTCGGCGTCGGCGCGTGCCTTGGTATCGGCCTCTTCCTTGGCGCGTTGCGCGGCGAGTCGTTGCTCCTCTTCCTTGCGCTTGCGTTCGGCGTCGGCGCGCGCCCTGGCTTCGGCTTCTTCCTTGGCGCGCTGCGCAGCAATCCTGCGTTCCTCTTCCGCTTTCTTTCTGCGTTCGGCCTCAGCGCGTGCCTTGGCTTCAGCTTCAGCCCGGGCGCGCTGTGCGGCGAGTCGCTGTTCCTCTTCTTTGCGCTTGCGTTCGGCGTCGGCGCGCGCCTTGGCTTCAGTTTCTTCCTTGGCGCGCTGTGCGGCTAGCCTCTGTTCCTCTTCTTTGCGCTTGCGTTCGGTCTCGGCGCGCGTCTTGGCCTCGGCTTCTTCTCGGGTGCGCTGTGCGGCGAGTCTCTGTTCTTCTTCCTGCCGCTTGCGCTCCGCATCGGCACGGGCCTTGGCCTCGGCCTGCAGCCGCGCTCGCTTCTGAGCTAGCCTGCGTTCCTCTTCCTCGAGTTCCTTGCGCTCGGCTTCGGCGCGGGCCTCGGCTTCAGCCTCTTCCTTGGTGCGTGGCCGTGCGGGTTTCCGCGCCTCCTCCTGCCGCCTGCGTTCGGCGTCGGCACGGGCCTTGGCCTCTGCTTCCTCTCTGGTCCGCCGCTCCGCGGCCTCGCGTTCCACCTTTGTCTTGTCGGGGACGGGCGGTGTCTCAACCACCACCGCCGGCGCCGGTTTTGGGGTCGCCTCTTGTTTCTTTTGCTCGGCAGGCTGCTGGGGGAATAGGAGCTCGCGGACCTTGCCGATCAGCACCGCCGGCTTGTACGGCTTGGGGATGAAGGCACTCGCACCCATGTCGAGGCCGCGGCGAACGTCCTCCGCTGATGAACGGGCGCTGAACATGACGATCGGGGTCTTCGCCATGCCGCTGGACTTGAGCAGCTGGCAGACCGAATAGCCGTCCATCTTGGGGAGTATCAGATCGAGAATGACGAGGTCCAAGTCAGCCTGGCGTGCCGTTACGACGGCCTGGAATCCGTCGGCGGCCGTGATTACCTCGAAGCCCTCATTCTCGAGCCGGCCCTTGACCAGTTCGCGGAGATTGGCGTCGTCCTCGACTACGAGAATCTTCTTCGTCTTGGTGTTGGTCACGCGTCCTCCTTAGATAGGCAGGATGAAGTTGAACCTGACTGCCTCGCCGAATCTGCTCCGAGCCCAAACCTTGCCGCGGTGCATCTCAGTCACCGGGCAGCCTACTGCGAGGTCCAGGTTGTTGCGCGGCTGCATGGACTGCAGTATACCGCGCGGCTAATGTGATAGTCAAATTCTCCACCACGCCGACGTGGACGGACAGGTTGCAGGCGGCGATGCTCACGAACTCTCCTTGGTGGGCAGTATGAAGTGGAACCTGGTCCCTTTGCCTAAGGTGCTTTCCGCCCAGACCTTGCCGTGATGCATCTCAACAATCGAGCGGACGATAGCGAGACCCAGCCCGATTCCCGGGACATGCGGGTCGACACGCTCGAACTTGCCGAAGATGCGGTCGAGGAGCTCCGTCGGGATGCCGTTTCCTTCGTCAGAAACCGTAACCTGAACGTAGCCGGTGTTGGCGAGGATTCCCCGCTCGGTCAGCACCCTTGCGCCCGGGTCAACGAGCTCGATGCCGACGCGAATCGTACCGCCCGGCGGCGTGTACTTGATAGCATTGTCCATGAGGTTGATCAAGGCCTGGAGGAGCCGGTCCCGGTCTCCCATCACCGGCGGCAGGCGCGACGGGATGTTGCGTTCGACGGTCAGATTGCGCTTGCTGACTAGAGGCGAGAGACTCTCGATTGCGGCGGACAGCAGCTCCGGTAGGTCAAGCGCGTCACAGTGCAGGATGACTTTGCCCGAGTCCATCCGGGAAACCTCAATCAGGTTGTCAATCATACGGTTGAGCCGGTCGATCTCCTCGCGGGCGATGGTCAGGTAGCGGCGCTGGCGTTCCTCGAGCCGGCCGCCCGCGGTTTCCGACAGCAGTGACAGCGCCTCCTTGATGGCCGCCAGCGGCGTGCGGAGGTCGTGGGAGACCATCGCCATCAGGTCGGTGCGTGCGCGTTCGGTCTGCCGGGCCGGCGCGCACTCAGATGCTTCCCTACATTGGGACGCGGGCTCCGAGCGCAAACTGGCCTCGGGACTGAGGATACGACCCGTCATCGCTAACCGAAGTCTAGCCCTTGGCCGGTATTTGTCAACCACGGAAGGGTGTTGACTAAGACCATCGTTTTGGCATAGTTGTGGCGG
Source organism: uncultured bacterium (assembly GCA_964402475.1). Taxonomy (GTDB): domain Bacteria; phylum Hydrothermota; class Tepidihabitantia; order Tepidihabitantales; family Tepidihabitantaceae; genus UBA2258. The sequence goes on from CAYOCZ010000327.1 coordinate 2,760, forward strand.
GGACGGCTGCCATGACTACTTCGGTTCGCTCGCTTGGACTCGGCCTGCTCCTGGCCGGTATCGCGCTGGCCGGCTGGCAGCCGGTTGATTCCATCACTAACCGGGATACGAGCGACATCAGCTGTCAGAGCAACGCGAGGAGCTTGGTCGGTGATGCAGCCGGCAACATCCACGTGGTCTGGCGAGGGAGGGTCGCGGGGGTCTGGCAGCCCTGGTATTCGTATCGTGATGCATCCACCGGTGAATGGAGCCGAGACACGACTCTGGATGTGGTTTCAGGTGGAGTCTGCGACCCCGCCTGCGCTACCGGCCCTGACGAGTCTTTCTACGTCGGCTGGAACGACGGCGCGTCGGGCACGCTCCACCTGCTCAGGCGCGACAGCGCAGGCTTGTGGTCTGAGCTCGATTCGATCCCGGGGCAGCAAGACGACAGCATGGTGTCGCTGTGCGCCAACGACAGTGGGACAGTACACGCGGTGTGGCGAGGGAGCGACTTGGCCGGTTCCCTTGTCTGCTACGCCTCGCATACCGATACCGGGTGGAGCAGACCGGAAACGCTGACCGCGCCGGGGGCGCACGGGTCGTGGCCCTCGATTGCCTGCAGCCCGGGCGATACTGTCATGGCAGCCTGGGTCGGTCCGTCAGGCCAGTCGATAGTCTCCCGCTGTCGTGTGGCTGGCTCCTGGTTGGCCCCGGACGTCATCTATGACGGCGCAGCAGCAAATCCATGCGTAGCTTGGGGCGGGGGTACGTTTCATGCCGTGTGCTTGGCCGGGATTTCGACGAAACGTGTACTCGTCGCGTCATGGTCGGCTGGCGGTTGGGGCGACACCGTGAAGGTCAATCAGTATCCGGTCGCCAAGTACGGCGTCTCCGTAGCCGCCGAAAGAGACGGGGCGCTGCACGTTGCCTGGGCCGGAAACGACTCGTCCAGCCCGAGCTATAATCAGATCCAATACCGGACCAAGCCGGCCGCGGGCGCGTGGCAGACCCAGCAGCATTTGACCCAAGGTGCGAATAGCAGTCGGGAACGGGTATCGCTGGCTGCCACGAACGGTCTGGTTCAGGCCGTCTGGTCCGACCAGCCGGCTCCGTCACGGCCATTCACCGTACGCCTGCGACGGTACGAACAACTCCACGACGTCGGCGTGAAGAGAATCGTGCAGCCGGCCGGCACTGTGGACTCAGGGGCGGTAGTGCAGCCGGCGGCGTGGGTGAAGAACTACGGTGACGTTGGAGAAAGCAGCGTGCCGGTCAGGTTCAGCTTCGGCAGCTACGTAGACTCCGAGACGCTGCCGTCACTCGCTCCAGGTGAGACGGCTTGGGTTGGATTCGATTCTGTCGCCGTCGCGGTACGCGGCTGGAACGTCACGACGTGCTCGACGGGCCTCGTCGGCGATGCCAATAGCGGCAACGACGCTGTGAGGGATTCGTTCTTCGTGAGGGTGCAGGATGT
>CAYOCZ010000328.1:0-4195 GCA_964402475.1 uncultured bacterium
ACAGCAGCCGCGCCAGCCCTCGCTCCGGCTCCTGCAACAGCACGACCTCCAGCCGGTCTCCAGCCCAATCACCAGCACCCGGACCGGAAACCGGAATAGAACCGCCAAGAGCCTGCCCTGCTCGTTCCTACGGTGGCGAAGCCACACGAGCCGCGCGGAACTGAGAGATTCCTCGACTCGTCGGACTCCCTCGGAATGACAGGGCGCGCGGCGAGTCGAACGGGACGCCAAGACCGCCAAGCGTACACAGGACATTTCCGTCCGGACCCGACTTTGTGTCTTGGTGTCTTGGTGGTAAGTTCCTATCCCGGTTTCTGGGCCGCCTGCTGCGTCTTGACTTGACGCCCCTCGGACATATCCTTCTGAAGCATGGCAACGTCCGCACCCGACTCCGTAAAACGTCTGGTTGACCGGTTCGACCAAGACCGCAAGGTCTTCCTCTCCGGCGACTCCCGCGCAGATCCGGCTCGACGCAACCGCACCTTTGCGTAACAACTCAGCCATGTCATCGAGTCCCGTGGACCATTCCGAGAGTCCGGAACAAACCAAGCAGTCGCCGCAGTTCCGGCAAGTCGTGTCGCAGGCGCGGACTGTCGCGCTCTATCGGGCACGATGGGAAGAACCAACCCTGGCGCTGCATGACATAGTAGGAGAGCTTCTGTCGCAGCGCTACCCCGGCGTCGTCCTGACATATGGCGAGGTACTCGAAATGCTCAGGACCGGGACTCTTGACCCGCTGGAGTCGTTGCCTGACCCTTCTACTGCCGACCACTGGCTACAGAAGGGCCGCGTCCTGCAGGGCGAGGGCCTATGGTGTGGCGGTGCCGCCTGCTTCAGCAAAGCCTTGGAGTTGGACCCCGATAGAGCAGACGCCTGGGTCGCGAAGAGCAATGTGCTGCTTAGGTTCGCCGATGCGTTGTTGGGGTCCTCCTCGTCAAGCAAAGGTCGGGGTCTCATCCCTTCGCGTCTGGGACTGCGGAGCGCTGAGTCGGTTCTGAACTCAGCCAGTGCATGTTGCCATCGAGCGTTGGCCCTTGAACCCCAGAAGGCAGACGGGGCCCTCATTCGCGAGGCATGTGCCGGGGCGTTTCCGTGGGCGACAATAAGTTTGGACCTACCCATCAGCGCCGCAGTGCGAGCGAGAAGCTGGGCCCCCGCTGCATTCCTCGCGTCCCTGCGCTCTCAGAGGGAGAACGCAAGACTCAGCCTACACCCAAGCGAGGAATACGAGAGCACCTATAAGGACTGTCCTGAGCAACTCGCATTGGCGCGCAGGCGACAGCCGCCGGGGCGGGACGACTCCATGCTGCAGGAGATGCTCAACGACCTCCTTGAAGGAATGCCATTGGCGACGCGTTTCCTCGTCACCGAACAGGTTGCCGTTGGTGAGTTCCTAACGAAGGACGCCAATGCTGTCTTGGCGAAGGCATGCCCACCACACGAGGGCTATGCACTCTACGTCACCCGAGGCTGGCGCACGCTTCTGCATTCCATCGGGAAGGCGCTGCTTCTGGCCGCGGAAACTACGCCTGGGACATTCATCAACAGTGCACCCTTCACGGCGAATGGTACCGACGAAGAGGCCCAGATGCACGTCAATCACCTCCTCGCGCAACTGAGAAGGGGCCAGCTGCCCCACGTCGCACCAAAGGAACTAGTTCTGCCAGACAACAAGGCGAGGTTCCTGGCCCTCCTCAATGTCTACGCAGTCGTGTTCACGCTGGGGCACGAACTGGGGCACCTTCTGCTTGGCCATATGGAATCGCCGATGTCGCAATCACACGAATTCGAAGCCGACCAAGCCGGGTTTGCGATGTTGCTGAACTGGCTGTACAAACGGCTGCCGTCCGGCGAGATGCAGGACCGTCATGTCGAAGCTGCGATTGCCGGGGCTGAACTCGTCTTCGCTGGCATGAGCCTACTCGAGGCGTCGGGACAGCTGAAAAGTGGTACACACCCGCCAATGCCCGACAGGTTCAACTCCCTCCGGGATGCCTTTACGCTCTCGGACGCGGTCTATCAGCTGCCCAACATGATGATGCGACGCACGTTGGAACTGAGGAACCGAGCGCTACGCGAGAACACCAACGGCAGGACGACGCGTGGGTGACGTCTCGTTGGGAGCCGGGAAGGGTACTTCCTCTGTTTCCGGCCGATGCCAACGCGCGGCATGACAAGATGGTTGGACTGGTCGAGACGATGCTGGAGCTACACAAGGACCTGCCCAAGGCCAAGACGCCGCACGAGCAGGAATCCATGAAGCGCCAGATACCCGCCATCGACAGGCAGATTGATACGCCAGTGTATGTGACCAAGGAGGAAATCAGTTTCGTCGCAGGAGAAGAAGGATGATGAACGGGGACATGAGACGTGTCCCGGCACTTCGGCTATTGCAGGTAGTCCTGCTCGCGCTGGTCTTCGGCGCGCTGGTGCCAACCAGCTGTAAGAAGAGGAACGACCCACCGGGGATCCCTGCTGTTCCCTCTGGACTTCCATACGGAAGAGTTGGCGCCGCATACAGCTTCTCATCCGCCGCAACCGACCCAGACAGCGACAGCGTTGCCATCAGGTTTGACTGGGGCGACGGCGACACATCTCATTGGAGCGACTGGGTCCGCCCCGGCGACACCGTGACGATGAGCCATACGTGGTCCGCGGCCGGCTCGTTCTCCGTGAGGGCCGCCGCACAGACACGCTACTCCGATGCCTCAGAGTGGTCGAATGCGCTAGACCTCGCCATCTACTACGAATGGGTCTGGCGCTTCGGGGGGGCATGGGATGACTCAGTCGTCTCAGTGCAGCAGACAAGTGATGGAGGATGCATCGCCACCGGCAGCTATGACGTTGACCGTGATTCGCGCCCGCGCCTCTTGTTGGTGAAAATGGATGCCGCCGGAAATCCAGTCTGGACTCGAATGTACGGCGATGAAATGAGGAGCTGGGGCAGGTCAGTCGTACAGGCGCGCGACGGCGGATACGTAGTTGCTGGATGCAAGTGGACAACGGGATGGGATCTCTGGCTCATCAAGACTGATGCCGAAGGCAACACGGTCTGGGAGAGGACCTATGGCGGGTCTGAGTGGGACGAGGGCTGCTCCATCCAGCAGACGGCGGATGGTGGGTACATAGTCACCGGGTTCACTTGGTCCTTCGGTGCGGGCGGGTGCAGCGTCTGGTTGCTCAGGACTAATGCCGATGGCGATACGACTTGGACTCGGACTTTCGGCCAGGGATGGTGCGAGGGTCGCTCGGTTCAGCAGACACGGGATGGTGGATGTGTTGTCGCAGCAATCTGCGAAGACAGCTCGGGTGACGCTTTCCGGCTCATCAAGACCGACGCGAGCGGTAACGCGACTTGGACGAGAAACTGCGGTGACGCGCCGATCTACTATGGGGGCATGTCAGTTCAGCAGAGCGGCGATGGCGGATATGTCGTCTGCGGCACATCTCGGGTTGGCGAGCGCGGCGGGAACGATGCCCTGCTCGTTAGGACCGATTCCTTAGGTCAAGTGCTTTGGACAAAGAGCTACGGCGGCGAACACGACGATTGGGCCAACTCGGTCATTGAAGCGCCGGACGGGGGGCTCATCATCGTGGGTAACACCGCGTCTTACACCACGTTCCGGGACCATAACGTCTGGCTCATCAAGACATACTCAAACGGGGACACGGTGTGGACTCGGACCTACGGGTGGGCGCATAACGACATGGGCTACTCAGTTCAACTGGCGTCAGATGGCGGTTACATCATCGCTGGGAAGACCTGGTCAGCGGACTCTCGCGCTCAAGTCCTTCTGATCAAAACCGATGCGGAGGGCAGATTGGATCTGGGCGACGGGCAATAACCTATCGCGCCTCGCGCCCGGCGACTACTTCGGGGAGAAATGAGGCACGCAGGCCATATTTCAGAGCAATGTCGAGACCGGCGAGGGACACTTCCCATATTTCTGAGCGATGTCAAGGCGCGGCATGACCGGATGGTCGGTCTGGTCGAGACGATGCTGAAGCGCACGAGACGGCTGACGGCTTGCGGCCTACAGCTTACGGCCGACGAACAGAGAGGAAGCAATGAGCAGACAGGAACCAACCGGTAAGAGTGCCCCTCCGGCTTGGACTGATATTCGCAGGAAGCTGGCACAGACCGACATGGACTACGTGATCGGAATAGTGAAGGCGCTCTTTGACTTCTCCAAGG
>CAYOCZ010000329.1:0-4190 GCA_964402475.1 uncultured bacterium
AGTATGCGCCGGGAGCGGAGGTGAAGTTGATGAGCGACGCGAACGCGGCGGGGTAGCCCGAAGTCGTCTCGCCGCTCGGCACGATGTCGTCATCGGCAGCAATGGTGTCGAAATCGGTGTCCGCGGGCGAAGTGTAGCCCAGGTCCGCGTCGTACGCCACGGCGATTCCGGGGCCGACGTTGCGGCCGAGCAGATAGTTGCCGTGGATCACGTCCGTCACGTGGCATCGAATCTGTGCCGTGCCCGTGGACGCAACGTCTCTGATGTCGATGAACTGGCCCTTGTGGAAGTAGTTCGTCGAGCCGTTCTTCAGTTGCAGGAACGCCGACGTTGCCGAACTTCCGGGGTACGTGTCGCCATCGTGCTTGTACTTCGCCGCAATCGTCGCCATGCGGGCATTGGCCGTGGCGTTGATGTGCTTGTTCCGCGACTCGTTGATGTCCGCCTCGATCTCGCCGACGACGCGGGCCGCCAGATCGAAAGCACTGTGCTCGGCGTCGGCCATCTGGATCAGCGCGACCTTGCTGATCTCAAACTGCGCGGCCGACCGACGCAGGTTGGAGATGGCGATCTCGATGTCGAGCGCCGCCATCTTCGTGGAATCCGGGAAGGCCGCTTCCAGGTTGCTGTCGAACCGAGCGCCCGTGTATAGCTCGGTGATCGCCTTGCGGTGCATGACGTTGCCATGCCACTTCTCGGTCCGCGTGATGAACTGGATCGTCGAGCCGCTCCGAGCCTCGGAGTACACCGGCTCAAGGTTCCACAACTCGTCGGCATAGGCCGCGGAGTTGGTCAAAACCATCTGTGCATTCGCCATAACGGTAGTCCTTTAGCCGCCACCGGTCATTCGTCGTTTGACGGATGCCATGATGTCGGCCTTCTGTTCTTCGGGGTCCATTTGGTTGCGGTTCTTGACCGCCGTACCGCCTGGTCCCTGGCCCGTGAGGGCCGCTGCGGGCAGGTTCGCGGCCTGCTGCGCGAGGGCTTCGTTCGACGCCGCCTGCTGCAAGCCCATGAGAATGACGGGCTTGATCGACGGCATGATGTACTTCACTTCCTGCTTCGTCAGTGGCGCGTTCAACTTGGGGTAGTATTGCGGATCGTTCGGATCGAGCGTGGCCTTCCGTCGCTTCTCGACGGCCCAGTTGATGGCCGACTTCACGTTCCAGTCAAGGAGCGGATCGACTTCGGCAGACACGCCGGCAAGGTCGAGCTTGAGCATCTTGCGCTCGCGCCCGATATCCTTGAAGGCGTCATCGTAGGCCGAGTTCTCCTCGCTCACCGCGGCCATGAACTGGCGCCGCTCTTCCTGTTTTTTCTCGGTCTTCTCCGTTGACGCCGCCTGGTTCTTGGTCCACGTGTCCAAGAGTTGCTGACCATGCGCTTCCAGCCGCTTGTCGAAGTCGGCGGCGGAAACGTACTCGCCCTGCTGTGGCGCATGCGGCGGCGGCTGGGCTGCCGGCGGCGCTGCCGCACCAGCACCTTGCTGGTCGGAAGTCACGTCGCCAGCCAGAATCGCCGCCACCAGATCGAAGTTGTCACGAAGCCCAAACGCGGTGAGACCGTCCTGTCCCATCCGGTCGCGCAGGTGGCCATACCCTTCCTTCTCGTAGTTCTGGCCCTTTCCGGCCAGACCGAGAACATTGCCCCAGTCGCCCGACTCGACCATCGGTCGGAGTTCAGCCGACACCCGGTCGCGTGGGATTCTGAGGTCGTAGAAGCGCTGGTCACTCTGCGCTGGTGCCGCCGGACCGCCCGGCTGCGCCGTGGCTCCCGCCGCCTGCTGGCCCGGATCGGCTTGGATCGGGGCTGCCTGGTTGTCGGATGCCTGTGTCATAGCTGATACCTCTGTCCGGGCGGCGGAATGCCGGGACGGTTACATAGCCATCGCAAGGTCCGCTTCTTGCGCTCCAGCCTCCGGCGCGGCAAGCTCACCAGGCATTTGCGAGGCGAACTGGTCCTGCGGCGCGTTCGGCGGGAATGGCTCGGTCTCCCCGCCCTGCGCGGGGTTAATGTCGTATGGTTCCTGGCCGGTTTCGGCCGGGATTGCCTGCTGTTGCGGCCCACCCTGCTGCTGCGGATTAAGTTGCTGCATGACCTGCGCGGTCGCCGTCTGAAGGCCCCAGTGCTCGGCCCGATGCGCCCGCAGGTCGTTCTTCTGCTGCTCGCTGTAACTGTCCCAGGCCGGGCTTTCCGTCTCGCCGTCCAGCACGCGGATGTGCGCGGGGTGGTTATGCCCCCACTCGGCCTGCACCTTCTGGCCGGCGAGGATCATGCCGATCTCGGACTTCTGCCGGTCAAGCGCGGCGGACTCGTTGCTATCGGCGATCACGCCGAACCGCTGGTAGCGGTCCATGCGTGCGGTGGCAGCGTCGATCAACCCGACCGTTATATCGGCGGCGTAGTCCTCGCGGGCCTCGGCAGGCGTCTTCGCCCGGAGCGAGTCCGGCTTGACCTTCACGCCGATCAGCGTCCGCCCAACGTCCTGCGCCTTCAGCGCCATGATGTGGTTCGCCGGGAAGCGGTTGGACAGAAGGTGCTGCATGACCCGAAGCGGCTCGCTGCGGATGATGTCGAACAGCGTACCCGTCAGCAGTTGGTTGTCGGCGAGTTCGTCGAAGCCGGTAATGGCGTCGAGTACGGTGTCGGCCTGCCCCAGCTTCAGTTCAAGTGCCTTACCAGCCTCGCCACGCTTGGACGATAAGCCAGACTGGATCGGACTCATATTGAGCGTCTGGTCCATTTCCGCGTCGTTGCCCTGTGCAAAGAACAGCGTGTTCTGGTCGATGGGTCCGCCGTTCAGTCGCTGCGGCATCTTCGTTGCGCCCTTCATCACGACGATGGGTATACGTGGGTCAGGCGAAAGCGACCGTTCAGGCGGATCAGCCAGCGAGTTCTGCTCGATCACGTACTTCGGCGTGCCATGCCAGTACATCGCCCGGAACAGGATCGTCCGGGCCATGTTCGCCGTGTCCTGAAGCGCAATCGACCGCTCCACGACCCCCATGCCCCACGGCCCGATCAACTGCGGCGTGTACCAGTAGTGCGTCAGCGGCAACCCGTGATACGCACTGCGGCCGAACTGAAGTGGCCGCAGCTTCTGCTGCTCGGACTGGCCGTCGTACACCCGGTACGCCATCAGGTGATACGGCCACGTCCCGTCCGGTGCGCTCGGGTCTTGGAACCACCACTCGCTTACCATGACGGACTTCGCTTCGGACTGCGAGAAGTCGTAACCGAACCTCTCGCCCGTCGCCGACGCCATGAACCGCTGGAACTGCGTCAACTGCCCCATCGTCGTCTGCGTTTCGGGCCGTGCGTACTTGAGCGACGGGAAGTTGCGGTCGAGCCATTCAAGCGTCCGCGGCTTCTCGTGCCCGATGAGGTCTTCCTCGCTGAAGTCCTGTGACCGGGCCGCAGGATCACGAATGATCTCGAACGTCGGCACGATGCTCCAGCCGTAGTTGAACGACCGCACCGTCTGCGGATTGTTTGGGTCGCCCAGCGGCTGGCCCGACATATCGCGCACAACGACCCCAGGCCCGCGAGGCGTCATGTGCCTGCGGATCACGATTGACCCGAAGGCCACCCGCCACCAATTCGCCATATTGAGAGCCTTGGTGGTGTTCGCGCCGTCACAGAACAGCCGCAAACGGGCGGAAGCGACCTGGGCGGCCTGGTGGTCGTTGGCCGCGCCGCTCGCCGGCTCGACCATGAAGTCCAGACGCGGCACCCGCAGCTTCGATTGAATCTTCTCGACGCGGGGCAGAATCTTCGGGATCGACACGCGAATCAACTGGTCGAGTTCCCGCATGTTGGACTTCAGCACGGACAGGCCATTGGACCCGTAGACCTGCTTGCCGCCCATCTGGACGCTCGACCACCCAGCGCCGTAGAGATACGACAGCCACAGGGCGTAGTTCGCCTCATGCCGCATACGCGGCATGTACGACTGCCTGAGCATGTCGTCGGCTCGCTGTATGGCCTCTTCGACTTTCAGCATTTCGGCTCCGTCATGCTTCGGCCCTGTCGATGAAGTCCGGCTCCTCGAACTGGCCATCCCCGAATCCGCCGGGCGACGCTTGAGTGCTGCGCGTCACCTCTGGCGGGGCGCTGGTATCGGACTGGACTACCGGGCCGTCGGCCGACACCTTCTGGACGATGGCCCGATCCGGCCGCTGAAGAATGAC
>CAYOCZ010000330.1:0-4180 GCA_964402475.1 uncultured bacterium
CTTCTACTGCTGCTGTCTGATGGCGCTCGAAGCCGGGTTTCTCAACAGCCCCACATTTCCCGTATTTCGAGCCTCCGTCAATGACGGAAAAGACTCAGTCTCCAACATTGGTGGATTCTAGAACTCGCGGGCGGGCGTGTCAAATGGGCAGCCGCGTGTCAGGAATCGCTTGGAGCGCCTTGACTCCGGTTCCCCCTACAGCTACACTAGCTCATATGTCACGTGAGAGAACGGCCGGCCGATTGACCGAGCTTGAGACCGCGGTCGAGCAATTGTCCGAACCGGACTACGACAAGTTCCGCCGCTGGTTTCTCGAAAGGGACTGGCAAGCGTGGGACCGAGAGATCGAAGCCGATTCGGCCTCAGGCAAGCTGGACTTCCTTGTACGCGAGACGAAGGACGCCAAGCGTACCGGTCGCCTGCGCTCCGGGACCTGCAACCTGCAAACTGACACCTGGTAACTCGCGCGGAAGGCAGTTCGGCCTTCACGACGAATACGACCGTCTGGTTCGGAGCCGCTGACCGACCTTTCGCAGCCAAGGTAACCGCCAAGGGCGCCAAGACCCGCGTCCGCCACTCCGCAACCGAAGATCGAGAATGAAGGGTTCACTATAATGAACCGCGTGACTCGGCCAGCAGAGACCAAGGACCCGGGACTGACTAACTCGCGCCTACGGCGCGTGGCGTGTCAAATGGACGGGAGAATCAGGCCAGAGTCGCCGGAATGCACGCACGACGTACAACCGGCGTGGGGAGTGCTACGCCGGTACAGGCGTGAGGGTGTAGATCCGGGCGAGGCGTGCGGCGGCCCTGACGTCGCCGGACCTTAATGCATCGCGCACGTCATCCAGCTTGTAGGCGTCCTCCAAAGTCAGGTAGGGCGACCAGCCCTGGTCCGCCTCGACCAGCTCGACGTCAACTTCGGCCACGTATTCACCCTCGTGCACTAGCTTCGTTCGATGTCGGGTTCTCATGTCAATCTCCTCTTCAGGCCGGCGTCCCATCGCTTTGGGTCCGGGCGATAGGCTGTGACCAAAACGGCCGGACCGCTCTCACCGCGCGGGATACCCCACAGCGCGTGGACTGGGTTGCCGTCGCGGTCGCGCTGCAGCACGAGCACGCACGGCCCCTTGGGGAACGCCGGGTAGTCCTCGACCAGTTCGGCGGCGGCCATGCCCGCGACCAGATCCCGCAGCATCATGCCATCGGCCGCCAGCTCATCGTAGCCATGCTCGGACACGCGTACTTCACCCCTGGCAACAAGGGCCGCAACCTGCTGCAGCGTATCGGCCACGGCTACAGGTTACTCCAAATGTCCGCGTGGGGCAAGCTCATCGTCAGGGCCTCGGCGATTCGGGACCGGGCTGCCGTCGGCGCGAGGGTTCACTATAATGAACCGCGGGGTGTTGCGCTCTGAACAGAGGACCAGCGACCGAGAACTTGAGACGAGGGACTACGGACGATGGACCAGGGACCAAGGACCAGGGACTGACTAACTCGCGGCGAAGCCGCGTCCAATCTAGAATCTGGAATCTACAATCTGGAATGACGTTGCGTCAGGAATCGCCGACTGTGGCGCCGGACTTCGCCGCCGGTCTAATAGGTGACTGTCCCTCATATCCCCCCCCTCATTCCCCCAGCAAGACGCTGCCAGCGGGCAAATGGTTCGCGGGCGGGACGGGTCGGATGGGAGAAGCCGTCGACGTCTTCGCGTCAGGCTCGACCGCGAGGTCGCTTGGGTCTAGTGTCCTTTTCTGTCTCTGGACCCCTAGAAAGGTCCTTGATACTTGACCTTCGCGCCTATCATGCCACCGTACACATTCGTGAGTATCTGGTCAACATACATGCGGCAGTAGTAGTACGGCAGGTCGGGGGCCGACACATCGTAGGAATGCTTAAACCTGACCACGTAGCCGCAGTTCGCCTCCACGGCCGAGGCGGTTGCCCATCCCGAAGTCGGCTTCTCCGTAACCGCACCCAATCCCTCTACTTCTCCCAGACTCGCGATCTCAGCCCCCGTGAACTTCCTGATGGTGTACTGCGTGATCGCCGTGTCCAGCGCGCTGACGGCGGTAGGCGTGAAGTTCATGGAAGCGTCCTGGATCTGCACGAGCAGCATCACGTAGGGCCAGGACTGATCCGGCCCCTCTTCTCGTCCCAGGTACAGACTGACCCCGGCGTCTGTGCCATACACGAGCGATACCGTCATCGTTCCACCCGGGTCCGGAACTGGAGCACTGTCGCATGACGATACAAACAGCGCGGACACAAGCAGGCAAAGGAAGATGCTCTTCATCACATGCACGACTTGAACCTCCGTTTCTCGGTCGGACATGACCGGATTCTAGGTCTCGCGGGCGGGCGTGTCAAATGGGCAGGCGGAAATCAGGCTAGCGCTTCCGGGATTCCTGCTCGTCACTCCTTCGGCAGAGACGCGATGAACCTGGCCACGGTCTTGTTGATGGCACCTTCGTACTTCCAGCCTGCTCCTGCCGGATGGTCGTGCAACGGGTCCGCGGTGGTGACGATGACCATGTCGAGTTCGTCCAGCAGTATGATGTAGTTCCCGCCATGTCCTGACGCGTAGTCGAACCGGTGGTCGCCCGCCCTGGCCGACCACCACTGGTAGCCGTACCCGATGTCGCCGAAGTCTCCATACTTGCTCTCGAACCACCACCCGGAGATGTTGATGCGTTCGGAGTACCTGCGCAGCGACGCTTCAACCCAGTCGGCTGGAAGGACCCGCGTTCCCTCGTATTCGCCGTCGTTGAGGTACATTGAGCCAAACTTCGCCATGTCCCGCGCCGTGAGGTAGATCTCCCCCCAGCCCATGCAGTAGCCCTCCGCATCGCGGCTCCACTGCCCCAGCTCAGCGTTCATTGGCGCGAAAAGGTGCTTCTGCGCGAGTGAGTCAAGGTCAGTGGAAGACGCCCGGGTCACGATGACCGCCAGCAGGTGGGACATCAGGTTGCTGTACTTGTACTTGGTTCCCGGGTCGGCCGTGAGTGGGAAGTCCACCAAGAGGGGCACAAGCGTGGGCGGCCAGGTGTCTTGGAAGAAGAAGCGGTCGAAGTAGGGAGGTTCCTTCTCACCCCACGGGTACCCGCCACGCATCTGCAGCAGTTGCCGGATGGTGATGTCGTTCTTCCGCGGGTCGGTAATCGACTTGGCGTACTCGGGGAAGAAGTCCATCATCTTCTGGTCCACGCTCGACAGGTAGCCCTGGTCCAGCGCAATCCCGACCATCGCTGATGTGAAGCTCTTGGTCGCCGACTGCCGGCCGGACAACTGGTCGATTGCCCCAGCGTTGAAGTACTTCTCGGCCACCAGGTAGCCGTTCTCGATGACGAGCAGCCCGTAGAGGGTCGGCAGCCGGGTCGCCTCGGAATACAGGTTCGCCACGAGCGTTGAGTCCAGTCCCTGCTCGGCAGGTGTCGACACCTCCCAGTCACCCCCGGGCAGCGGCGCGTAGTCGACCGCTACGAATCTCATCCTGCTGCAGCCGTTGCAGGCCATGCAGCCCGCCAGGGCGAAGAGAGCCAGTACGGCCGTGGTTCGTGTTCTCATGGTTGCCTCTCTGCAGTCACTACTGCATCTCCAGTCGTTTCACCACTACCTGCCGCAGTGATGACTACTTTTCCTTGAGGCGTGTCCCTCCTCAAGATACCGGAGAGCTCGAGGGACCTCTGCCAACGTGCGCGACGCCCTTTCGTAGCTACCCGCCAGCACCTTCTTGAAACCTGGGATGTCGACGAAGGCCACAAACGTCTCGCCTTGAACTGACTCTATCGGCATCTAGTCACCCTCCGGAGCAGTCCGCCCGGTCCTCGACAATCGCAATCTCGTCATCGGCCACGTGCGGATTCTAGGACTCGCGGGCGGGCGTGTCAAATGGGCGGGCGCGTCAGGAATCGCCGACGGCGTCGCCGGGCTCCGCTGGGGGCATTTCCTAATCTTGACAAGCCGTCAACCCGAGTTATTCTCTACCGACCGGAGACGAAGTTCGGCTCCATGCCGGGTGATTGCTTTCAGCAATCCTATATCTCCGGCCAGGAATTCAAAGGTCCCGTCCCGATGACAAGAACCCATGGGGCTCTCCCGCAAGGGTAGTCGGGACGGTCACTTTCCCCAGTTCCGATATAGGGACTTGATCTGGTATGAAAAAGAGAGGCTGCCTCTC
>CAYOCZ010000331.1:0-4170 GCA_964402475.1 uncultured bacterium
GCTCACCGCGATACTCAGGCTGGAGGGTCCACGCGCGACGCGGCGCATACCGGAACTCGGAGACGCCGTGGAGGCCTCGCCCGAGGCAATGTCCATAGTCCGTCAGCTCACGGATGACTACCAGGTGATTCACTATGCCTGAGATTGTCATCGACGTGACCGTGCTGGGGCGCGACGAGCTGACGGGTAAGCTCCTTGACCCCGGCCTGGTGCGTGACCCTCTGCGGGACATGCTCAAGGGCGGCATCGCCATCGGCAAGCGGAGCGTGCTTCAGACGCTGGGTGACAGAGGCACGGGGCTCGCAAGACAAACCATGCGCACGAGCGTGCGCGGCATGGAAGGCCGCGTCTACAGCATGATGTCCGACGCGCGGCTCGCGAGCATGCACAGGGGCCGTCCTGCCGGCACGCGCCTGCCCTACGAGGTGGTCGCACGCTGGGTGACCGGGCGTCCATATCTGACTAGACGCCGGATGGCGGACCTGACCAGAGCTGAATGGGGCCGCATCATGGAGGCATGGCACGCCATCGAGTCGGGCGGCGCAAAGGCCGTCACCTTCTTCCCCGAGGCGCGGCAGGCCATCGAGCACGCGCTGCCCGGGCTGGTGGCACGGGCTGAGGCGAAGATACGGGAGAGGTGGAACGTATGAATCTGACGGCATTCCTGGCAGCGCTGAACACGCTGGAGAAGACCATCGCAATCACGGCACCCGTCGAACAGTCCGTGCTGCGCACCTATTGGGGCGCTCCGGCTGACGCTCTCACCGACCTGCCGTGCATCATCAACGCGATGTCCGAGACCGAGCGCGTGCTGGGCTTCGGCGGGCGCGAGCAGCGCATCAATGTGCACGTTCAGCTCTTCGCGGCCAAGACCGAGGTGGAGGACACTCAGTCGGCGCTCATTGCGACCGCCTTCTGGTTCGCCGCGAAAGACATATTTGACAAGGACACGTCGATAGGCGGCACCGTCGCATGGTCAACCCTCCAGGGCACCGACCCGACAGTGCCGGTGATACTGGTCCACGCGGGCCAGGCGTATATCGGATTCTCGGGCGTCCTGCAGATTCAGGACGTCCACGACTTCACGTACTAGGGAGGTGTCATTATGGCTAAATACGGGTCAGACGATGTTGCATTCCTGCTTATCGACGGGTACTCGGTCCTCGGCTCCGTCACGGAGTTGAAGGACAACGTCGAGGCCATCACCGAGGAGGACCATGCGCTCGGCGACGCGTGGGCTTCGCAGGCGTTCGTCGGAATCAAACAGGCAACACTGGAGCAGGGCGGGTTCTACGACTACGAGACCAATGGAGTTCATCTGGCGCTCGTCGGCCAGAACGGCGTGAGCCGCGTGGTCTGCTATGGCGTCGAGGATAACTTGCTGGGCGCTACGGTTGTCGGATGGCGCGGCGCGATGCAGGCGAACTATCAGCGCATCGCCTCCAGGGGCGCGCTCCACAGGGCGAACGCCACCTACAAGGTCAACGGCATCGTCGAGGAGGGCGTGATTCTCCAGCCCCTCGGGGCCGTCACCGACGACGGCGACAGCGAGGCAACGCCGCACGACAACACAGCCGAGACGACAGACGGCGCGTCGCTCTATCTCCAGGTCTCGGCCCTGGACCTAGACGGCCTCGACAGCGCCGTGGTTGCGGTCTACGACAGCGCAAACGGCGTCGACTGGACGCTGCTCGACACATTCACCGCAATCACCGCCATAGGGGCCGAGAGGCGCACAAAGACGGGCACCATACGGCGTTATCTGGCCGTGAGCTGGGTGTTCACCGGGCTGACGACAGAATCGCCGAGCATGACATTCATGGTAGCAGCAGTACGACTATAGGAGGGATGCAATGGCCAAGTACGGTTCAGCTGATGTTGCGATCGAGATCAAGGACGATGTAGACGGGGCGGGTGACTTCCAGGCCGTCTCGGGAGATGTGCTCGACATCCCCGGCATCGACATCCAGGCGGACACCGAGGAATCCCACGGGTTCGGCGACAGTTGGGCGGAGGTGCTGGCGACGGGCCTCAGTCGCGTGGCGGACATGACGCTCAAGGGCTTCTACGACGACACCGCCGCCACGGGCACGCACGCGCTGTTCAACCGCGTCGGGTCCATCGCCACATTCAAGATGACCTGGGGCAACTCCTACACCACGACAGTCGACGTGCTCATCAAGAGCTACAAGCGGCTGCCGGTGCGCGGCGAGCTGACGAAGTTCGAGGCGCTGCTGGTGGCCACGGGCGCAGTCGAGGAAGGCACACCTTAGTCGGGGTATTTCTCAAGGAATAGAAAGGAGGCGAGAACATGCTGGTAACTGGAATCACGTGGAAAGAGGGCGTGCCCCACGAGAAGGGGCAGAGCATGACATTCCGCAAGCTGTCCTGGCGGGAATGGGAACATGCAGCAGAGGTCAAGCGCGACGAGGCGCTGTCCATGGTCAAGGACGTGTCTCCCGAGATGCTGGCCGTCATGCAGAACAGGGCGGTTGCGCCGGAGCAGAACGTCGAACAATTCGACACAGGCACGTTGCTGCGCCATGGCATCGTCGCCTGGTCGTACAGCGATGCGCTGTCGGCCCAGAACATCGACCTGCTGGACGCACAGACCGCCGAATGGGCCGTCGCCCAGATAATGGCATCCCGGGAGACCGACCGAAAAAACTCTTCAAGCGCCTCCACTGCTCCCTAGATGACGAGGGCAGCCCGCCGAATGAGTGGGTGATCTCACGGGTCTGCGAGGAGTTCCACTGCCTGCCCTCGCAGGCCATCGAGGAGATGGAGGCCGCGCCGTTGAATCTCGTGTTCGACATCATCGCGCTGCGCGCGTATGCCGAGACGAAGCACCGCATCGACACCGCCAAGTCCGACAGCGATTTGCCGCGCTCTGCGCTGGTAGACACCGTCATCGAGATACAGGCGGAGATCATCGAGGAGAACCGAAACAAGCGTGACAGACCTGAGCGTAATCCTAAAAGCCATTGACCAGATGTCGCCTGTCGTCCAGGCGGCAGCCAAGAAGGCCGACACGGCCCTGGCCGGCATGGAGCAGAAGCTCAAATCCAGCGGCAGGGCTATGACGAGCGCGGGGCAGACGATGTCCATGTCGCTCACTGCGCCCCTGGTGGCCACCGGCGCTGCTGCCCTCAAGATGTCCGCCGACTTTGGCAGCGCGTTCCGCGAGGTCAACGTCATGCTGAGGGCCACCGCCGACGAACAGGTTGCCTATAAGGCGCGCATCCTCGAGATCTCCTCCGCAACCGGCAAGGCTGCAACGGACGTCGCGGCCGCGTACTACCAGATCGTCTCGGCGGGCTACCGCGGGGCCGACTCCCTGGACATCCTAGAGACCGCCATGCGCGGTGCGACCGGCGGCGCTGCCCAGGCGACAGCGACAACGCAGGCGCTCACGAAGGCCATGAACATCTTCGAGCTGCAGGGCGTTGGTGGCGCGTCCAAGGCCATGGACACGTTCTTCGGCATCGTCGACTCCGGCCTGCTGTCGTTCGAGGAACTGGCCAACGCGTTCCCCAGGGCGGCGAGCAACGCCGCGGGCCTCGACATCTCCATCCAGGAGACAGGCGCGGCACTGGCCACACTGACGAAAGTGCTCGGCTCGACCGAGCAGGCAGCCACGGCGACAGACGCCATATTCCGGACTCTCATCTCGCCGTCCGAGGCGCTGAATGCCTTGTATGCCGAATGGGGCGTCTCATCCGGGCCCGAGGCCATCAAGCAGTTCGGCGGCCTCAGTGGCGTGCTGGAACGGCTGACGCAGGAGACCGGCGGAAACGTGGTCGCCATACGCGAGCTGTTCGCCTCCGACGAGGCCATGCGCGGCATTCTACCGCTACTCACATCGTCGTACGACGACTTCGGCGCGGCGCTGGATACCGTGACCGGAGCTGCCGGCAGGACCGGAGAGGCGTTCGACGAGATGGCAGGCGGCCCCGGCTTCCAGCTGCAACAGGCAGCCACGCAGATAAAGAACGCCCTGATAGAGCTGGGCGACGCCCTCTCGGGCACGGTCGTTCCCCTCGTCACGGACGCGGCAGGCGCGGTCACGAAAGCGGTCCATGCGTTCAGCGGTCTACCCGAGCCGGTCCAGAGAGGAGCGATCGTAGTCGGCCTGCTCGTTGCCGCCATGGGTCCATTGCTCATGTCGAT
>CAYOCZ010000332.1:0-4160 GCA_964402475.1 uncultured bacterium
TCGACAACCGCCCGCGCCGCCGGAAGCTCGTCGTCACCGTCGTCGGCGAATAGGCGGACCCGGAACCGACGTAGGAATTCACCACCAAGACACAAAGATGGGTCCGGACGGAAATGTCTCGGTATACTCGGTGTCTTTGTGGTTCAATTCCGGCTGCCTAGCTCTGGTTGACAAACGGCCGGGTCGGAATTAGGTTTAGGCATGAAGCAACTGCTCCCGGTGCTGTTGCTGCTCCTGCTCGGGGCTTGCAGTGACAAGGTCGAGGTGACCATTAGCGCGCCGTCGTCAGGCTGGGAGGTGTATGGAGTAGACACGATTACGGTGACGTGCCATCCTTCCCGCAACGTATATTACGTGGAGCTGCTGATTGACAGCGTCGTTGTCGGCGCGGACACCTATCCGGCTCCGACCTGCAGTTTCCAGTGGAACGTAGCGACGTTGCCCGAGGCCAGCGTGCACAAGGTGCAGGCCCGGGCGGTTTCCGGCAGCCGCGAATACCTGTCTTCGGTGCTGTCCGCCACGGTCGGATATCGGTCGCGGCTCGTGATGGACGGGTCCGGCGACTCTCTTTGGGTCTACCGTCCTGACGGCAAGCGCGATACGGGATTCGTACCTCTGGATGGAGTCGGCCCGGCGTCCCCGAGATTCAGGGCCGGTTGTGGGTCGGTCGTGTTCCTCGCGAATCACAAGCTCTATCAGGCCGAAGTGCCCAGCGGCCAGCCTCAGGTGCTGGACTCAGTCGACAACGGCATCTACAGCTGTGACGTTTCGCCGGTCTGGGGACTCGTTGCCTTCGACGGATATCCGGCCGCAACCGCGCACCTCTTCACCAAAGACGGCACGAGCATCAAGGTACAGATAACCCATGACAGCGACTTCGCTATCGTCGACTCGAGCCGTTTCACCGGCATTGTCAATTCGACCCCGGTCTTCTCACCGGACGGCAGCAAGCTCGCCTACTACCGTGGGAGCAAGTGTCTGGTGCCGGGCGATCCGCACGAGAACGAGTACCGGGAGGACATTTTTGTGATGAACCGCGACGGCAGCAATCCGGTCAACCTGACCGCAGGCGTGGGCGACGGCTACTTCTCGGGTTTCACCTGGACGTTCGACGGCAAGTGGTTATTGTTCCGGGAGGGGACGGGCGAGGTTCCCGACGGTGTGCTCGCGGCCAACACGAGCGGACACGCGATTACAGGCCTGGCCATACGATCGGTGGCGATGGCCTGCTCACCGCACGATTCCACTCTCGTCTACATTAGCACGGATCCTGAACAACCGTTGTGCTCCATGAGACTGATATGGACGAACGACACGCTCTATGTCGGCGGGGCAGGGGTGCCGTTGGGCAGAGATGCCTTTGTGCCGGGCAGTCACTACGTTGACTGGGTGAAATACTTCAGGCAATAGAAAAAGAGAGTCACGAGCAGCTCAGTGTCGCGGCAATGTTTTGACCGAGCCGATTTATGATACCGAACTGCCGTGCTCTCAAATAGTTTAGACACAGAAGGGTTCAAAAAGGTTCCGGTGAATCTTCACGGCCGGGACCCGGTTCTATAGGAGTATAGCTAGGTTCATATAATGCAGGAGGTTGCAGACCTGGTGGTCGTCGGCGGCGGGGCCGCGGGCCTGGCGTGCGCGGTTACGGCCTCACGGTTGGGCCTCAAGGTAGCGGTGCTCGAGCGCACCGACCGATGCGGCAGCAAGCTCGCTGTGACCGGTGGCGGAAAGGGGAACTTCACCCGTGCCGAGCCGCCAAGAGTGATGGCCGAGAGGTTTGACTGCGACGCCCGGCTCATAATGCCATTGCTGCGTAAGTTCCCATACCAGAGGATAATACAGTTCTTTGCAGGCTTGGGAATCGAGGCCCGGACCGATGATGATGGGTGCGTCTGGCCAAAGGGAACTGACGCGGCCGGCATCAGGGATGCGCTCTTGCGGGAGATAGCGGCGCACGGCGGGGTGGTGAGAATCGGCTGCCGGGTATCGGGACTCGATCCAAGGTGGCAGGTTCGGATGGCCGATGGCAGCGTTGTGGCGGCACGAAACGTCTGCCTTGCGACCGGCGGGGCGAGCTATCCTCGCACCGGCTCGACCGGCGACGGGTTGGGGCTCTGCCGCGGCCTCGGTCTCGCGACGGTTGACTGGTTTCCCGCCCTGGCTTCGCTTCGCACGCGGGACGACTTGAGCGAACTGGCCGGGGTCACCCAACCCCGGGTGGAGATGACGTTGCTTGTCGCGGGCGATGAACCGCGGACCGCGGACGGCCATTTCATCTTCGCCCACGCGTACGTATCCGGTTCGAGCGTGCTTAACCTCTGCGGGTACGCGGCGCGGGCCCTTGCCGAGCGCAAGCCCGTCGTCCTGCGGATCAACTGGGTTCCGGGCCGGAGTGCGTCAGAGCTGGCCGACGCGTTCGCAACCGGGCGGGCTAGGCATCCAAAGAAGCAGCTCGGCAGGTTCCTGGGTTCCTTCGTGGCACGGCGGTTGGCGACGCGGTTGTGCGCGCTGGCCGGAGTTCCAGCCGACCGCATTCTCACCGACCTGAGCCGGGCAGAGCAGGAGAGCATCTTCCGTCAGCTTCGCTCGACCGAGTTTGCCATCGTTGGCACCGAGCCGATTGAGCGGGCAACGGTGACGGGCGGGGGCGTGAGCCTGGATGAGGTCGACCTGACGACGATAGCGGCGCGGCGATTCTCCGGACTCTACTTCGCGGGTGAGGTGCTCGACGTCTGGGCCGAGACCGGCGGATACAACCTGCACTTAGCCTGGGCCACCGGTATCAGAGCCGCGGAGTCGGTCGCGGCCGGCCTCAAAGGGATACGACCGAAATCGACCGGTGGGGCAGTCCCAGCCGAAAACGGGGACGGTCCCGCGCGCCGAGCGCTCTGAGGGACTGTCCCCAGTTTTCGCCGCGGTCAGGCCCGCGACACTTACCTGAACACGACCAGCTTGGCGCTGTATGTGTCCTTGCCGTCGAGTGTCAGCTTGACGACATAGACACCGGCGGCGGGCGGCGCGAAGCTGAAGCGGTGCTCGCCCGGGCCGAGGCTGCCGTCGGCCAGGTTCGCCACCACTCGGCCGGCCGCGTTGTATACCAGCAACCGGACCGCACCGGAACCGGCAAGGCCGAAACTGACCAGCCCGCCGCGGCTCACGGTCTGCATCGCGCGGAGGGGGTGTGACAGCACCGCAAATGGCGGCTCCTCGACCGCCACGCCGTTGAGCGTCGTGACCAGCATCGAATCGAGCGTGGTGTTGCCGACCACGTCCGAGGCGCGGACGTAGACCCAGTAGGTCGTGTCGCCGACCAAGCCGGTCGCCCACGTGCCGTCGAGGTCGGTGGACTCGATGACCGAGTCGCCGTCGGTGTTCGTGACTATGTAGAAGTATTCGCGCCGTCCGTAGTCACCGCGGGAGCGGCAGGTGTTGTCCCTCTTGTAGACGACGTTGACGAGCGAGCCGTCGAGCGTGTTCGAGAACTGGACGCCGATCGTCCACGGCACCACGACCAGCCCGTCGTGCCGTTTGACAGAGTAGTCGACCTCGTAGGGCGCGAGCTTGTCCCAGGTATCCTGGCCGGTCGTGTACCCGGTCTTGTCGTAGACCTTGGTGATGATATCGACGTCTCCGACCAGGCTGTCGTAGCGCAGGTAGCTGTTGTTCGTGTTGTCCCGGCAGAAGGCAAACTTCTGGTTCGTGCGGGCGTTCTCGATTACCGGGGCGAGCCGGTCGGTGTTGGGCCGGATGATTGTCAGCGGGTTCTGGACAAACCACCATGTCGCGTCCGGGAAACGCATCCAGGTCGCACCGGTATCGGAGATACGGGCGAAATGGCAGTGGTCAAACGTCGCGGCAATCGGCCACGTCACCAGGTAGCCGATGGAGTCACCTTCCTGGACTTCGTCGCCGAGGCTGCGGTGCCAGCGCGCCGAGTCGATGTGGGCATAGAGCCAGCCTTCGGCCCGGCCGGCGAAATCGGAACTGGTGTCACAGATAGCGAGGCGGTAGTGCAGGGTTTCTGCTATAGTTCCCCAGCTTTTGACCCAGCCGTGCCGGACCGCGTGCACGCGGCGGCCCTGGATGTCCGGGGTGATGACGTCGATGCCGTTGTGGAAATATGGGCCGCCGCCGTAGTTCTGGTAGTTGCCCCAGTTGTT
>CAYOCZ010000333.1:0-4158 GCA_964402475.1 uncultured bacterium
GCGTTCTCGCTGGGAGCCGTCCGTGCCGGCTCAACTCGCCCTCGATGGCCTCGACCGCCAACTCCGGTGCAAGTAGCGCTGGATGGGTGCTGTTGCACCGCAACGGTCTCCGAGCCTACGGTTGGGCTTTCAGTCGGTATCCGCTGTTATCATCGGTCCCCAGCTCAACGTAGGTCTGGGCCGGGTTTACCTTGACCACAAGGAGGACAGCCGCCGGTTGGGCGATGCTGAGACTGAACCTGAATGTGACCTGCTGACTCACCGCAATCGTGTCGGCATGGACCTGCTGAGCCAGGGAATCCCCGTTCGCATATAGCACGGCCCACGTTGGGTACGGCTGATTCCCCGGGGACTGGCGAGGCGTTGGCCGGGTGCCGCGATTTGTGACCCATGCCAGCACGGTGTCCGGTACCCCCAGAGCGTACTTGACACTGTCCACCACCAAGTCGGGCCGACTGGCGGCTTGCTTCTCCATCACGAATGCCGGCCGCAGCTGCAACGCGATGTTCAACCAGCCGGTCGGCTCAGCGTCTTTCTGTGAGGCCGGCGGCGTGCTGTTGTAGGCCAGAGCCACTGTATCGACCTCATCGTTCCGCACTGGTAACGGCGTGAAGGCAGCTGCGACCTCATCCTGCCAGCACACCCACGTCCGCTTCTTCAGCGTTGTCGTATCCTCGAACTCGTAGACCCGTGTGTGATTGTCGATTGCCGTGTCACCGTCCATCACCCGCCGATTGAACCGTTTGTCGGTGAGAGCGCTGGCCGTCTGGCATGCGGCGTAGTAGGCTGGTCGGGATGTATCGTCAGCCGCATCCAGCACGCCGTAGTGTTCACCGTCCTCCCGAAAGCAGTAGTAACAGGCCCCATCGTATCCGCCCTGCGGTAAGGCGCCCGTGGCGGCGGCTGTCGTGAACGCTTCACAGAGGTACCTCGCTGGCACTGAGGAGTCGGGGTTCACTGACCTCCCGGTCTCAGTCAGCCACAGCCCGCCGTAGTCACCGTTACCCCTCATCACCATCCGCAGAGTCTCAGCGTATGCATCGAATGCACTCGGGTCGAAGCCCTCATCGGGGTCGGTGTAGTAATGCGCTGACACGCCGTCCCATGCGGCCCCCTGCCCGTACTGATAGCAGTAACCCAGCATCTCCGCGGGGTGAATCCGACTTTGCACGTTCGGCTGCATGCACACCAGCGAGCCGACTAGAACGGTGTCATCGGTCCGGACTGAGCTGATCGCGCTCTCGGCAACAACGCAGAGCCGCGCATACAGCGAACAGAGGTCATGCACCGTGTCGTCAATCACGTAGTAGGTGTTGGGGACCTTCCAGAATCTGGCTGTATCATTCGGCTCGTTCCACACCTCCCAGACGTTGATTAGGTCCGGGTCGATACTGTCGTAGTGTTGCACCACGCCTCTGACGTAGCGGTACCAGTAGTTGGTATCCGAGCTGACCGGAGCATAGAGGTTGCGGGGCGGGCAGGCCTCGCACCATGTCGTGTCGATGGTCGTGTCATCGTTCACCACCGTCGTGTCGATCTCAATGCGCGAACTCGCCCATTCGGCCGTGTCCGTGTAGTCGAGCAGCCCTATGACTTGGCAGCCCATGGTCGTGGTCGCATACGCGACCTCTGCGTCGCTGTTGGCGAAGCGAAACGCGCTGTCCTTCTTCGGCCAGATGTTCGACCAGCGCAGCTCGATGCGGGCCGTGCCGACCCCGGCGTTCCTCGCCTTGGCAGGTATGCCATGGGTGTTCAACTCGACCGTATCACTTCCCAGCCACGTCTGGTAGCCCCACCAGGAGGTATCCACCGGGTTCATCCGCCCGCAGACCCGCATCGCCAGGCCATAGCTGGGCGTTATCGTTGGCGGGTACGGCGCTATCATCTGACCGTAATGGTAGCCACACATCGTATCATAATAGTATTGGATCGAGTCCGACCCGCTGCGCGTGAATCTGAACTCGTACTTCTTGCCTTTGGTGAACACCTCGCCAGGTTCCGTGCGGATTCTGTCGAACTTGAGCCAAGTGTGGTCATGCCCTGGAACAAGGTTGTTCCGGGAAGCTACGAGCGGCCCGGCTGGGTACTCATAGATGCCAAGATGGTAGTAGTTTCCGCTTGCGCCGTGGAACCCCGCGAAGAGTTCCACGTAACCACCCGAGGCACTGTCCAACTCGTCAAAGTTGCAGGTGATGACCTCGGAGACCCGGTTGTTCGGGTATATCGTGTCGGTCCAGCCGGACCACTGTGCTTTTACTGGTGCGACGGAATAGGCTCGGACAAGACCCAAACTGGACGATGTCGCGCCGACGACCAGCAGAATGACCACTGCCGTTCTCATCTCATCCTCCTATTGCTTGATGACTTTGACCACCTGTGGCGACTGCCGTGACTTCAGCCGGAAGAAGTACACGCCCGGCTCGAGCCCGGACAGGTCCACCATCTCTTCCCGCGCGGACGCGCTCGTCAACTCCGCGCCGGTTACTTCACGCCCCGCTGCGTCCAAGACCTGTAAGGCAAAGGGCGCCGACGAGCGGACTTCGACCCGACCGCACGTCGGGTTGGGCAAGACGCGAACCGCGCCTGCGCGGCGGCGCGCGCCGAACGGTGCCTCTGTGACTGCGAGTGCAGTTGTCTCCATGACGCACACACCGGCATCGAGGCAGGCCACGTATACGTAGGGCGGAACGTAAGCAAGCCGCCATGCGTAGTAGGGCGTGGAAATGAAACCGCGTACCCGCATGTTGTGCGGGTCACGGACATCAACTACCCGCACGCCATCGCGACTGGCCGCGTAGGCAATCGAACCGCTCACCGCGACCCCGAACGTGTTGGAAAGAAACGATATTGAATCCACCGAGTAGGGGCTGGTCGGGTCGGCAACGCTGTACACCTGAAGGCCGCCTGAGGCCAGAAACGCCAAAGTGTGGTCAACGTCTACGCCAAAGGCCCCGCGCCAAACCTGAGAGACCACCGTCGGCGAGTCAGGTCGGGTGACGTTGATGATGCTGAAGGGCCAGCCGACAACGTAAGCCATGGTGTCACGTAGGCAGACGCCGACTGCCTCATCCGGTAGCACGCAGCTCCCCACCAGCACCGGCTCACGCGGCCGGGCGACGTTGACGATTTGGAAGCGGTTCGCTTCGGCGATGTAGACGAGACTATCTCGCAGGACCATGTCCTCGGGACGGTTGAATAGATTCACGCCACCGGCAGTCACCGGATTGGTGGGGTCAGAGACGTCCACGACGTGCAGATCGCCCAGCGAGGGCGAATATCCCATGTAGGCGAAACTGTCCCTTATGGCGACTGCATGCGAGGTTATGGTAGTGCCGCTGTCGAGTGCGCCGACCTGCACCGGACTGCTAGGGGTGCTCACGTCGAGCAGCACCATGCCGTATTCATCGCTCGCAACGCACGCAAGCCAGCCGTTGACGGCTATGTCCATGCTGATCCCGGCCACAAGCAAAGTCGTATCGTACGCTGGCGCGGCCGGCTCCGAGATGTCAATGCACGTTAGGCCGAAGGGGAAGTCGGCCACCAGTGCCCGCCGCAGTGAAGCAGATGCCCATACGCCCCAACCATCGCCCGGTGTGCTGCACGTGCCCAGCAGTCGTGGCTGACTCGAGTCTGCAATGCTCAGTATCTTGAACTCATGCCCGCCTGTCGCGTAGCCCGACAGATACACCAAGCTGTCGGCCATGAAGATGTCGTGCCCACCAGTATTGCTGAGGTAGCCGACGCGCTGAGGTGATGCCGGATTCGACACGTCCAGTACGTCGAACTCAAGCCAGTCGGGCTGGTTGGGATTGCCGAATGTCACACAGCAGACCGTCCCGCGGGCGTCCAGCGACACTGGCATGCCCGGGTAGGAGCCGATGCGGCGCGGGTTGCCGGGGTCGGTAACGTCCAGCACGTACAGACCCCAACGATCACCTAGAAAGGCGGCCCCGTTTGTCACTGTAACCATGTCACCGGAGTCGCGACAACTGCCCAGGAGACTGACACGCTGCGGGTCCGCCACTGAGTACACCTTGAATGTGTCCGCGACTCCATCCAGTGCCTGCGTGACGTATAGGAAAGTATCACGGACGCAGAAGTCAGTCATCATCGTCGCCACGCGGCCACGGAACACCGGGGCCGATGGAACTGCTACGT
>CAYOCZ010000334.1:0-4124 GCA_964402475.1 uncultured bacterium
ACCATGGGGACGCCGACCATGACGCCGAAGTACATCCGGACCCAGCGCCCAAACATGAAGCCACGCATCTGGCTATTGGCGGGAAGCCCGAACAGCTTGGCGGTGATGACGTCACCGCCGCCGGCGGACCATGCGCCCAGAGTCCAAGGGAGGGAGAACCACAGGAACTTCATCCTCTGCTGCACCTGGGGCGTCATCCACGGGTACACCGCGGGGTCGATGCCGCCGACCTCGGCGTTGATGTACGTCGCCCACTTCTTCATGTCGCGCACGGGATCCCACCACCGGCCCTGCCGGAGGGCCTTGTTGCGCAGGCGGTTGTTCATCTGGGAGAATACCGCGAGCTTCGTGGCGTTGATAATATATTCGAAGGCCAGTTCGGTGCTATGCTCCATGGCGCCTTCGAGCAGGGCGCGGGCGTTCCGCGCGGCTTGCACGCCCATGGTTCCCTCAACCAGGGCCACGGCGCCGTTGATGTCCTTGGCGATCATCGTCCGGTCGTGGTCCCACATGTTGTGTGCGCGGGTGGCGAAGGTCAGCCCCGAGGCAACCGCCTGCGTCTGCAGCTCGACGATGCCCGGATCGTTAGCCCCGATGTACTTCATGATCTCGGACATGCCTGGCGCGTTGGGGTCCAGCCCTGCGAGCCTGGCCACGCGGCCCATGATGCCATCGCCGTCGGCGGCCCACCGCATGAACCGGGAGCCCGAACCCGAGTAACCAAGGACCGTCGGCACCATACCGGTCGCCGCCGTGGGAGACTCGAACGCCGTGGCAATCGGGAAGAACCAGGAGTTCATGATCGCAAGGGACTTGGACCACGACCAGAAACGGTTGATGTGACGCCACCCGTCGCCCACGTTGGAGAACCCGGGGATGGCCATTACCTGGTACGCGATCGCCGCAGCCTCGCCGCCGGCGGAAGCGTTCATGAGGGCCTTGGTGTCGTCTCCGGCAGGATCCGCCATCGCGAAGAGCCCGGAGAAGGTCTCCATGCCCGGGGGCAGTTTGACGTCGGTCATGACATAGCGCTGCACGCCGCCGCGGCCCTCGCGCGTGGCCGAGATCGCTCTCTTGTCCGGGGTGATCACGTCGTACAGGGCCATGGCGTTCTGGCGCCCGGTCTTAGACTCGTCGTAGAAGATGGTCGTGTTGCCGGGGCGCCCGTGGATCTGGGCCCAGCGACGGGCTACGTAGCCCCACATGTCATCGCTCACGACGGTGTCGTTCTCGAATCCGGGGCGGGCGTAGTAGAGGGGCATGCCCTCATGGTCCACGGAGAGCAGCATCTGATTGAGCGCCAAGGCGAAACGAGCCTTCGTCGCTATGTCGGATGCGTACCGGGACAACGCGTCGTTGGCCGTGAGATTCAAGGGCTGGGCTCCGGTGGCCCGGTAGACCTCGGTGAACGAGGCGCCGCGGCGCAGTCCGGGCTCGCCCCGCTCGGCGATCTGCTGTCCAATCAGGAGGTTGAACGCCTCAAGAGGAACGTCCGCCATGCGGGTGTCCGCGCGCTCGCCGTTGTTCCATGCGGATTCCAACAGCTTTGCGGAGGCCGCGCGGTGGACCGCCAGCGCGATGTCCCACACCGTGGGGTCTGTGTCCATGGGCAGCCCCAACCGGCTCCGGGCTTCCATGTCGGTCAGGAGTTTGGTTGCGACACCCCGGGGGAGCATGTCCTTGTCCTTGAAGACCGATGGGTAGAGATCGCGCAGGAAGGAGAACATGCGGGCGAACCGTTCCATGTCCGCCGCGCGGTCCGCGGTGATCTCGACTTCTTTGCCCGTGGTCGGGTGCCGCTCGTGCGTGACGACCTTGTCCAGGCTCTTGAGCTGCGCCGCCACAGCCTCGTTGTACCCGACGGGCGGCTTCGCCCGCGTGGCGGCCATGCCGTAACGGAAGGCGCCGGCGCCGCGGAAGAAAGGCGCCAGGGGCGAGTCGCCGAAGAGCGCATCGACGTTGGCCATCCAGCCCAGGGACTGGACATGCAGGTCAATGCGATTGCGCTCGGCCATGAGCTCGGACGCGATGTTCTCCAGGTCGAGTTCGGCTCCGGTGCGATTGTTCGCGAGAAGTTTGGCCTTGGCGGTGCTGCCATCCCAGTACGCGATGACTTCCCGGACGGGGAGCGCCACGCGGACGTTGAAATGCTCGACCGTGCCCTCTTCGTCTACGCGGTCCTGTGCCACGATCCAGCCTTCGGCGTTCAGCTCCCGGTAGACCGCTTGCGTCTTGTCCTGGCTTGTGGCCAGACGGCTGTCCTTGAACGCCCTCTCCATGGCCATCTTCAGGGCGGAAAGGAACTTGTCGTAGAGGGGGCTCCCCTCGGGCAGCACTTTGAGCAACCGATCCATCAACAGGTCGGATGCGAACGGGCGATTCTCGGAGTTCTGCGCCATGAGGGTGTTGCGGGCCTTGCGGTCGAACATCAGGTCGAGAACGCGAACCGTCCGCTTGTCAGGCGTGACCACGGGTCCGAGCAGATCCTTGCGCCACAGGCCCGCCAGGTCCAACACCAGAGACAGGGACATCTTGCCGTCGACGCCATCGCCCTGAATGTAGTGGGCCGCCTGCATCGCGAAGTTGACCTCTTGCATCTCGACGGGCGTGAGCACCTTGTGGCTTCCGAAGTTGACGCGGGCCAGGGTGGTCGGCGCGGTAAAGCGATTGAAACGGGCGACGGTGCCGGTGGGCGCGCCCCTGACGACCCGGCCATCGGAAGACATGCGGATGCCCGAGTCCGGGATAACCGTCAAGGTGGGGATCTCGCCGGTGGCGTTCAGCGCCATGCGCCGGGTGACGTCGTTGACCACGGCGAGCGCGCGCTGCAGTCCCAGCAGGGCGGTATTGTCCAGCATGATCGTCCGCGCGTCCACGCCCCAGTAGTCCGGGAGGATCATGTTCGAGAACCACACCCGCGGGTCGATGAAGTTGTACCGGAAGTCGTCGCCAAGGTCCTGCAGACCCGTCGCGGGATCGTGACTGGAGATGTCCATCATACGCGCCAGCGCGGCCCGGGCCACTTCTGCGGCGATCTCATTCTTCGACATGTCGGCCACGGCCGCCGGCGTTGTGGCCTCGCCTGCGCCGGACGCCGCATTGCGGGCTTCCGGATTTTGCAGCAGCACGTAGAGGCTCCCCACCGCGCTGGCCATGGCGTTCTGGGCCTGGGTGTACGCTTCCTGCGCGGAGAGGGCCGCCGTGTGGAACAGGCTGCCCTCCTCTACGATCACCCCCGGATCGGCCGCCTTGTCGGCTTCGGCCTTGATCTCGGCCAGCGCGGCGCTGGCACGTGTCACGATATCCGCGACGGTCACCGGGGTGAGCAGCCCGGCTGCGGCGGCATCGATACCGCGGATCTTGTCCCCCTCGAGCAGGACATCCCGCAGGCGCGTCATCGCGCCGGCGAGCGGAACGCCCAGGAGTTTCAGTCCGTCAACGTCGGCGAACAGTTTGTTGAGCGCCTGGCCAGCCGCGTCAACCGCGCCGGGCTCGCCAGAGATCGTCTGGGCGAGCGCGCCGGCCGTGGCGTCGGTGGGCGCCACGTTCTTCAGCGCATCGGTCGCGAGCTTGAAGGGGGCCATGGCGGCCTCGGCATTCTCAGCCTGCGCCTTGAGCTCCCGATCCGTGTTGAACGGAACCTCGGCGACCTCTGCCCTCTTGACCCGCGGGAATGCGAGCACGCGACCCCGGGTGATCACGGTGGTGGCCACCTCGTGCGCGACCTTGTACTGGGCCTCGACGGACGTACCCACCAGGGACCGCATGGCCTCGGTCAGGCCCGGGCGGGTGCGCCGCTTTATCTTAATGTACGCTTGGTTGCTGTTGTAGCGCTTGGGGTTCTCGAGGTAGGTCGCGAGCTGGGCAAGCTGCGATACCGCGTTCCCGAGAACAAGAGGCCGGCCGTCGGCATCGAAGGCGCGGCGCACATCGGCGGCGGTTTTACGCAGCATTGCGGCGGCCAGTGAGTGGACCTCTTCGCGGTCGGCCGCCAGAAGGTTATCGACGAGCGGGCCGATTGCCGACTCGTGCGTCTTGCGACGGAACTTCCTCCCCTTGGAGTACTCGGGCGCATCGGGGGTGCCTTTGCCATACACCTTCGGTTTTGCTACGTCTGCCACGGC
>CAYOCZ010000335.1:0-4115 GCA_964402475.1 uncultured bacterium
GCCGCAAGACGCATCCTAAGGAGATATTTCATGAAGATCGCATTTCTCGGCACCGGGTTGATGGGCAGCGGCTTCGTTCGTCGACTGCTTGCGCTGGGGCACACGGTGCACGTGTGGAACCGTTCGCCAGCGTCGGCGAAGCCGCTCGAGGCGTACGGTGCCAAGGCGTTTGCCACCTCCGCCGACGCGATGGCGGGGGTCGAACGGCTGCACCTGTCGCTGGCTGACGACGCGTCGGTCGACGCGGTGCTTGAGCCGCTTGCCGGCGTGATTCCCGCCTCGTGCTGGATCATCGACCATACGACGACCGCGCCGAGTGCGACCGGTGAGCGCGCCCGCCGCTGGGCAGGAAGGGGGCGGGTGTATCTTCACGCACCAGTGTTCATGGGGCCGGTCAATGCGGCGGAGGGTACTGGCGTCATGCTCCTGTCTGGAAACCCAGAGCACTGCGCGAGGGTGTTGCCGGAACTCGAGCGTATGACCGGCAAGGTGTTCCAGCGTGGGCTGGGGCCGGCGGAAATGCCTGTATGACAGCGCTGTGAGGCAGAGGAGGCCGCCTACCGCCACGATTTCAATGCCGGTGAATTCAAAAGTCCAGAGGCCCAGGAGTCCGCCAGAAAAAACTACCCGATCTCCCGGTCGTGTCATTCGGCGCTTCAAAACCGGCCACTCATCGGCGCTTGAAAACCGGCCACCGTGTGGGGGGTACTGGGTGGAAGAATCCTCTTAATCGGACCTGTTGGCAAGGGTGTTGGCGGCAGTTGTTTGCGGTTTAGCCGGTGGTGCGAGCTGTTTGGCTGCGTGAATGCCGTGTATTCCCGGTCGGCGCGGTGGCCGGTTTTGAATTGGTGTCGCTGTCGTCGGTGTCGGCTGGCCGGTTTTGGAGTCGGTAGCTTTTCCCGTGGAAGGAGATGATTTCGGCGTGGTGGAGGAACCTATCGAGGATAGCGGAGGCGCTGGGGACGTCGCCGATGAGCTTGCCCCAGTCTTCGAGCGGTCGGTTGCTGGTCATGATGGTGCTGCGTGTCTGGTGTCGTCGCATGATGATCTCGAAGAGGTATTCGCCGCTGCGTTTTGGGAGTTGCTTCATGCCCATGTCATCGATGATGAGGAGGTCGGGCCTGAGGTATCGTGCGAGGGTGGCATCGTCCTGATCGATAGCTTCTTCGTGGAGGAAGTCTCGAACGACGTCGAAGATGGAGCGGTAGAAGGCGGTTCTGCCCTGCTTGATGGCGGCGTAGCCGATGGCCTGGGCGATGTGGGTCTTGCCTGTTCCTGGCGGCCCGACGAGGAGCACGTCTTTCCCTTGATGGAGGAACTGGCATGTTGCCAGTTCGAAGATCTGCTTGCGTGGTAGAGAGGTGTTGAAGTCCCAGTCGAACTGGTCGAGTGGCTTCAGGTCTCTGAACAGTGCGAGCTTGGTCCGGCGATCGAGTTGCCGTTGGCCGCGGACGGCAAGTTCGTCCTGGAGGATGAGTTCGAGGAACTCAAGGTGGCTGAGCCTGCTGGCCTGGGCTTCCTGGATTCGGACGTCGAGGGACTCGGCGAGTCCGGAGAGTCGGAGTTGCCGAAGGTTGGCACGGAGTGGATCACGCATTGAACAGTCTCCTTGGCTGCGGGGAAGGACTTCGTCACGGTGACGAATCTGGTGGTAAGGTTGTCTTGTCTGGTGAAACGGAGTCGGGCTCTGCTGAGGAGCATCCCGGCGAGGGATATCCGGACCGCAGGCACGTGCCATGCCCAATGTCGCCCCGCGAGTTCGCGCTCGCGGGGCGACTGTCTTTGGCGTGAGCAGGGATGCCTGTGTCATGCCTTTCAAAACCTTCGCCCATGGATGGGCGACTCTGCCGGCGATGGATCGCTCTGGCGACGACGGCCGCGTAATCATCGAGGGGGCGGATGAGCGGATGCTCGCTCAGGAACTCAAGCGGCTTCTGCTTCTGGGCCCGTCGTCCGATGAGCTGTCGCACGGTACGGAGTCTGTAACACTGGTATGAGAGGGCTGTTTCGCAGGCGGCTTCGATCTCGGTGCAGGTGTGTTTATGGGTAAGTGACAGAAGTCCCTGCACAACACGGTGCCCCTCGACGCCGCGTGCCGTGACGACGGCATCGGCCCAGGCCGAAGACTGCGGCCCGATGGTTCGCACCTTCCCGAGGAGGTAGGTGATGCCGCGTTCGAGGCCGTTGATCTTCATCGGATGGACGTGGTGCATCGTGGTGCTGAATCGCCCATAATCGTGCTTGGCGTGGATCGCGATCTCCTTCATCTGAACATTGAAGATCCGCACAGTTCGACCGTTGGAGCGGGCCCAGACATCGCGTCCGAGGTATTCGGGCGGGACCGAATAGAACGCCTTGTCGACCTCGACATGCCCGTCGCGACTGACCTTTCGCTTCACCTCGCGGAAGTTCTCAAAGCGAGTTGTGGGGAGCGACAAGAGCGTCTGCCGTTCACTGTCTTGAAAGACGGCGAGCACCTGCCGCTTGGTCGTGCCGTGGATCCGTCTGTCGGCGATCCTGTCTTCCCACGACTCGAGATACTCGTTCTGCTCCGCCAGGTTCTGGAAGGTGCGACCCTTGAGGGCGTTGTCCTGAACGTAGGCGACGCCGCGTTCGGTCTTTCCCTTGTGCCGGGGCGTCCTCGGCTTCGTGGGGAGTACGACGGTACCGTAGTGGCGGCAGAAGTCGGCGAACTTGGGGTTGATCTCGGGATCGAACCAGTCGGCCTGGAGAACTGCTGCCTTGAGGTTGTCGACGACGAGTGTTCTGGGAACGCCGCCGAAGTGTTCGAAGGCGTTCTCGATGCAATGCAGGAAGTCATCGGTCGACTGTGTGAAGACCGCTTCGCTGTAGGCCTTCCGCGAATGGGATAGCACGACCCGCAGGACGTGCGTCTTGCGGCGGCGTCCGTTCGGGCCCACGACCGGTGCGCCGGTTCCGAAGTCAATCTGCGCTTCGTGACCCGGCGGGCTCTCCATCCGTCGGAACGGCACCGGCAGGGTCGCCCCCTGCCTCTTGAGGAGTCGCCGCACGCTGTCGTAGCTGACGTTCCTGGCGCCGGGGAACTCTGTGAGCAGGTCCTGATGGATCCGCTTGGCCGACAGACCCTTGCTCCGCTGCTCGATCAACCAGTCGACCCATGGGCAGGCCGCGCTTCGCTGCGCTGCGAGCGCACTCTTGCCGTTCGGCGCTTCAAAACCGGCCAGCGCCGGGGGGCCGGCCGGCGAAATCGGCGCATTGGCCGGTTTTAAAACCGCCTCAGGCCCCTGGCGAAGGTGCCGGGAGACCGTCTCTCGATGCACGCCAAGCCGTCTCGCGATCTCTCGGCAGGACAGTCCTGCCGATCGTAAGGAATGGATCGCCTCGATAATCGCCATCTTCAATACATTCGCCATGACAGGCCTCCTTCTGCGGCGTTGCCGCTAGGAAACCTGTAGGTCGCAATGCTCCGTGAAGACGGCCGGAGTTCATGCGCCGATCACTGGCCGGTTTTAGGCGCCGACTGACACTGGGATTACTGGATATTCCAAACCAAGCATCCAACCGACACCGTTGCCGCTGCCTGTATACGTGGGATTGCCGATGTATGCCCCCGCCAAATATCGGCCATGATCATTGTGGGTGTCGTATTCAATGACACTCCACCCGAAGCCCATGTACTCCGTCTGCTGGCTGGATGTGGTTGCGCTCACGCCTTGCTGTGTGCCGATGCCAATTTCGAATGATTCGCTCGGCTCAAATACCTTCTGCATATTGATGAGCACGCCATTGCGACCAGCGTCGCCGGGCAAGGGTGGTGTTACCGCTGGATACAATCCCACATTGAAAACATTCAGCCCGATTTCGAAGTTGTTGCCCAGCCCGTAATCGAGCGTTGTGTTTGAACTCCCGATGCTTCCGATGTTCAGCTGTTCTTGGAAGAAGATTTTGTCCTCCGCGGCTACGGCAGGAACTGGGACATTGAATAGGTTCTGCTGCGCGAAAGCGTCGCGCGTAACCAAGGCCGAAGCGAGAGTCATCAAGACGAGCACGCTACATTGCCATAGGCCATGGCGATGTTTGCTCACAAGTGGCACGTCGACTGTTCGCATCGCGGCGTAGGGTCCGTCCGAACC
>CAYOCZ010000336.1:0-4109 GCA_964402475.1 uncultured bacterium
ACTTGGGCCAACACTATCCCATCAAACTACCCACACAAACACGCGATGAGCCCTTCTTGTTGGCCGGGTTGTAGCAGAGGGCGCGAGGGCGGTCGCCTGCGGCCACGGTCGCGATGACGCCGTTGGTCGCGCCGTCAATCACGGTTACGTTGTCGCTCCCGTTGCTCGCGCAGTAGACCTTGTTGCTGGTCGGGTTGTAGCAGAGGGCGCGAGGCTCGGCGCCTGCGGCCACGGTCGCGATGACGCTGTTGGTGCCGCCGTCAATCACGGTCACGTTGTCGCTGTCGTAGTTCGCGCAGTAGACCTTGTTGTCGGTCGGGTTGTAGCAGAGGGCCCGAGGGTAGTCGCCCGCGGCCACGGTCGCGATGTAGCCGTTGGTCGCGCCGTCAATCACGCTCACGTTGTCGCTGTCGTCGTTCGCGCAGTAGACCTTGTTGTCGGTCGGGTTGTAGCAGAGGGCCACAGGGTAGCTGCCTGCGGCCACGGTCGCGAGGACGGTGTCGGTCGCGCCGTCAATCACGGTCACGTTGTGGCTCTCGTAGTTCGCGCAGTAGACCTTGTTGTTAGTCGGGTTGTAGCAGAGGGCCCAAGGGTTGTAGCCTGCGGCCACGGTCGCGAGGACGCCGTTGGTCGCTCCGTCAATCACCGTCACGCTGTCGCTGTAGTTGTTCGCGGAGTAGACCTTGTTGTCGGTCAGGTTGTAGCAGAGGGCGGAAGGCCAGTCGCCTGCGGCCACGGTCGCGATGACGGTGTCGGTCGCGCCGTCAATCACGGTCACGTTGTTGCTGCCCCCGTTCGCGCAGTAGACCTTGTTGTTGGCCGGGTTGTAGCAGAGGGCCCGAGGGTAGCTGTCCACGGCCACGGTCGCGATGACGCCGTTGGTCGCGCCGTCAATCAGGGTCACGTTGTCGCTAGAGCGGTTAGCGCAGTAGACCTTGTTGTTGGTCGGGTTGTAGCAGAGGGCCATCACGTTCGAACCGGTTGGGATTCGGGCGATCCTCTGGTTCGTCGCTCCGTCAATCGCAACCACGCAGTCGCCGTGCTCGCCGCCGACATAGATAGTGTTGTTGGTTGTGTTGTACGCCAGACACTGCGGGTATATCAGCCCGCCGAACGAGTCCGGCAGCAAGATAGTCGTCTCCTGCCACTGCCCGCTGACCGCCGTCAGGCAGAGACAGACGGCAAGTAGTGTACTCGATGCTCTCACATAGCCTCCTTACCTTTGGATCACGATTTTGCGAATGCTTGCCGCTGACCGCTCACCGCTTGCCGCCTCTCGGACGAAGTAGACCCCCGGCGCCAGCGCCCGCACATCATTCGCGCCGGGCTTCACGCTTAGCACCTTGCGCCCGGAGATGTCCAGCAGCACTGGTCTTGGGACACGGTCCGAATTGCCGGGCAATTCGGTCATGTCCCGCGACATGTACAGCATACCGCGGACGACGGTGGCTTGCGGCTTGTGGCTTGAGGCTTGAAGCTGCCCCTCCATGCCAACGTGGATACTGTCGCGGACAACCGACACACTCGAGCCCGAGTAGTTCGCGACGTAGGTCCGCAGTTCAATCGGATTCCACGCGACTGCAACCGGCTCGGAGCCGACATCAATCGTCATAATCACACTGTCCCGGCTGCAGTCAATCACGGCGACCTCATTGTCGCCCCGACACACACAGTAAACGTAGTTGTTCCGGGAATCATAGGACAGGGCGCACGGAGCGGCGCCGACGGTCAATAGCGCGACGACCGTGTCGGCGTATGCGTCAATCACAGCTATCTTGCCGTCTGTCGAGACGGCGCAGTAGACCTTGTTGTCCTTCGAGTCCCAGCAGAAAGCGCACGGCCCGTTTCCGACCTCAATCTGGGCAACGAGTTCCGGCACTTCTCCGGCGATGACGCTGACCGCGGTGCCGTACTGGTTCGAGGCGTACACCTTGGCGCCGACCGGGACATAGCAGAGCTCAAACGGGTAAGAGCCGGCATCGACGTGTGCGATCATGACGTCCAGCTCCCCATCAATGACGTCCACCCCGCCATAGATGCCCACGTACACGTAGTTGTAGGCTGGCCCGTAGCATAGCGACAAAGGAGGGCCGTCAAGCGGTACTCTGCATACAATGGTGTCAGCGCCCGCGTCAACCACGAGGGCCGCTTTGTCATAGAAGAGAGTGGTGTACAACTTGTTGTTTGTCGTGTTGAGGCAGAGATTACGTGTGTGGTCCCCGGTCTCGAACGTGCGCACAACGCTGTCGCCTGCACCGTCAATCACGGTCAGGCTCCCGAGCGACCGAAAGAATCCGGAGTTGGCGCAATAGACCTTGTTCCCGACCGGGTCGTGGAGCAGGGCCAGGGGATACGACCCAACCGGAACTACCGTCCGCACGGCATTGGTCAAGCCGTCGATGACGGTCACTTCGTTGCCGCCTGAGCCCGCGCAGTAGACCTTGTTGTCGACCAAATCGACGCAGAACGCCGATGGCCGCTCTTCCGTGCCAATCGCCGCAGTCAACGAGTCGGCCGTACAGTCAATGATCCCGACTACCTCGTCTTCGTCCGCGACAGCGAATACACGCGCGCCCGAATCGGCCACGCACATCGCAGACGCGCCCTCGTAGAAGTCGAAGTAGGCCAAGACTGTGTCCGGCGCGCCATCGATCACATAGACCCCCCCATCGGAGCGACTCGCCACATAGACGTGGTTGTTCATAGGGCTGTAGACGACGTCAAAGACAGACATGATGTCGTAGTAACCGGTCAGAAATGTGTCCGAGGCGCAGTCAATCTCCCAGAGGGACCGGTCCGCGACGTAGACCTTGCTCCTCATCGGGTCGCTGTAGAGGCAGAGGCGGGTGGGCGAATGCCCGTAGTCGAGGGTCAAGAACACCGTGTCGACGAGCCCGTCAACCACGGTCACCGTACCTGAACCGTAGTTGGCAACGTACAGCTTGCTCAAATCCGGGTTGTACACGAACCCGACCGGCTCGCTGCCGGTCGAAATCGTCTCCAAGACTAAGTTCGTCGCCGCGTCAATCACACTCACGTCATTGCCGCCGGCGTTGGCGCAATAGACCACGTTGCGGGTCGGATTCCAGCATACAGCGCTGGGCTGCTGCCCCACCGGCACAGTCGCAATCACGCTGTCACCTTCCCCGTCAATCACGGTCACGCTATTGCCGTCGCTGTCCGCGCAGTAGACCCGGTTCATAGTCCGGTTGTATACAAGCGCGACCGGGGCGGCTCCGACCGGAATTGACTCCACAACCTGCCACGCACCCGCGTCGATAACTCCGACCACACTCCTGTCTGCGGCTGCCGCGTACATCTTGTTGCCGACGGAGTTGTAGCAGAGCGCATGGATGTCGCCCTCGAACGGAATTCGGGCCAAGCGACGGCCGTCTTTGGCGTCGAGGACTTGAATCGTCCGTGTCGTCTCGCCCGCGACGAAGACCGTATTGTCGGCCGTATCATAGACCAGGCAGTTCGGCATCTTGAGACCGCCAAACGTATCCGGGATGGGAATCGTCGTCTCCAGCCACTGCGAGTGCCCTGCGGTCGCGCCAAGCAGCAGCACAACCGCGCACAACAGCCTGCGGCCTCCGGCCCGTCTGTCATTAGTGAAGTAGCGACCGAGCAGAGAGTTCACGCGATCATGTTTCATATCCGCCTCTCGACCAACAAACACAACCTGCACCGAGAGCGTCGGGAAGACTGCGGCGGCGGGACCCCATTGACCCGCCGTGCCCGGCGTAGACACCAGATTGTGACCGCTCTCTAGCCGATGTCAAGACAACGCTTCAGCCCGTCAACTTGGACCATCTGCACGGCCTCTTGTGAATGACCTCCCGTGCCTCAGTCGGGGAGAAACGGGGACACAATACGTATTAGGCTCCGAAGCGCGTTAAGAGTAACCAGAGTAACCAGGGACAGGCACCCTATTTCGGGAAGCTTCGGGACATCTTGGAAGATTCCACCCGCCCCACGCCGCATTCCAAATTGCAGATTCCAGAT
Source organism: uncultured bacterium (assembly GCA_964402475.1). Classification (GTDB taxonomy): domain Bacteria; phylum Hydrothermota; class Tepidihabitantia; order Tepidihabitantales; family Tepidihabitantaceae; genus UBA2258. The sequence goes on from CAYOCZ010000336.1 coordinate 4,006, forward strand.
TCTAGATTGGCCGCGCCTCTGGCGCGTCCCCCAGTTCCGATATAGGGATTTGATCTGGTATGAAAAAGAGAGGCTGCCTCTCTTCAGTCACCGGCGTCTAATGA
>CAYOCZ010000337.1:0-4099 GCA_964402475.1 uncultured bacterium
AAGAGTTGGGGGAAGGGCTGGGGGAAGCGTCCCCCCAGGGGAGGAGTAGATAGCCATAGGGCTATCCCGGTACGGGCTTTTTGGTAGGTTGCGTGCCGACAAGGGCTGGTTTCCGGCCCGGACAAGTCAGAAGTAGCGGGCGGCCAGTGGATTTCAGACCGCGGATTGGCGAGTTGCAATTGGCGGGCGATTGCCGGCCGAGCGCCAGCGGTCAGTGGCATCCGTTCCACGGAGCCCGACCACTTGGAAGGCGATACACGAAGTGATAGCTGAGTGATTCTGACACACCTAGTGTAACTTCAACACAGCCAGACTGTTAACCCACTTCTGGTTGCCGACAATTCAAGGGTAGGGGTCGCCCCCTGGGCAGCTTTCGAGTTTGCTTTCGGTCGAGCCTTTAGATGAGCTCTGAAATGAGCTTCAAGTCCAGCTTTCAGAAGAGCCTTGACGTGGGCTTTCGACGGAGCCTTGAACTGAGCGATGGAAGAAGCGATGGCCTGAGCTTTGGCCTGAGCGATGCGCGATGCGATGGAGCGAGCTTTGGACTGCGCTTTGGACTAAGCTCTGAAATGAGCTCTTGAAACAGCTTTCTAATGCGCTTTCCACTGAGCTTCGCGATGAGCTTTCCGACGAGCTTTTATCGCAGCTCAGAGCTGCGAGTTTCCAGTCACGAGAGACCCTCTCGTTCGACTCAGGGCGGCTCAGCGCCGGTTTCCAGCGGTGATGGCGGGCCGGAATCTGCGTAATCTGCGGATGAACCATTAGGACCTCGGTGTTCTTGGCGGTTATCCCGTTTCAGATGGGCGGCTGGCGGATTGCGGTCAGCGGGGTATCGCGCCGGTATCAGTCGGGCTTGGGTTCGCTGAGGCGCTGTTTGAGACTGAGCAGGAGGTCGAAGGCCTGGAGCGGCGAGAGCTTCTCGACGTCAACGGACTTCAGTTCTTCGAGCACCGGGTTCTCAGACGGCTTGTCAGCGGCCAGGGCAAGGTCGCTTTCCGGCGCGAGCTGGCCGACTGAGAACTTCTCGCCTTTCTCGAAATCGGCAAGTACCTGCTTGGCTCGCGCGATGACCGCAGGCGGGAGCCCGGCCAGCCTCGCAACCGCGATGCCGTAGCTCTTGTCGGCCGGGCCCGGCTTGAGCTTGCGCAAGAAGAGTACCTGTCCGCGTTGCTCCCTTACCGTGAAGCTGAAGTTGGCGCAGCGGGGCAGGAGCTGGGTGATGTCGGTCAGTTCGTGATAGTGGGTGGCGAAGAGGGTCTTGGGGCGAGGCGGGGGAGAAGACCGAGGACCGAGGACCGAAGACGGTGGATTGCCGGAGCCGGGGCTCGGGACACGATCCGAAACCTCTGACCTGTTTCGGTCATGTCCCTCGCCGTGCAGATACTCGACTGCGGCCCAGGCGATTGCGATGCCGTCGCTCGTTGCCGTTCCGCGGCCGATTTCGTCGAGGATGACCAGGCTTCGGGTCGTGGCGTTGTTGAGGATGTTCGCGGTCTCGGTCATCTCGGCAAGGAAGGTCGAGACCCCGCGTGAGAGGTCGTCGGACGCGCCGATGCGCGTGAAGACCTTGTCGACGACGCCGATGCGAGCTTTCGTTGCTGGGACAAATGAGCCGACCTGGGCCATAATGGCAATGAGCGCGACCTGACGCAGGTAGGTGGACTTGCCGGCCATGTTCGGGCCGGTGAGGACGATAATCTGGGGAAATTCCGAATTCCTAATTTCTAATCCAGGGGCCGGACATTCGGGATTAGGAATTGGCAATTCGTCATTCGCGCTCAGGCGCGCGTCGTTGGCGATGAACTGGTGCGCGAGCAGCCGCTCGACCACCGGATGGCGGCCGCCGGTGATTTCGAGCACGGTCGACTCGTCGACCAGCGGCCGCGTGTAGCCGGAGTCGCGGGCCACGCGGGCGAGGCTTGAGAGTGCGTCGAGTTGGGCCAGAAGCCCGGAGAGCGCCAGCACTCTTCCGACCTCAGCCGCGACCCGCTTGCGCAGAGCGGAGAGCAGTTCGAGCTCGAGCTGCTTGATGCGGTCCTCGGCGTTGAGCACGCGGGCCTCATACTCCTTGAGTTCCGGGGTGATGAACCGCTCGGCATTGAGCACGGTCTGTTTGCGCAGGTAGTTCTTCGGGACTTGACCAAGATAGGATTTCGTGACCTCGATGTAGTAGCCGAAGACCGAGTTGAACCGGACTCGCAGGTTGGGTATACCGGTGCGCTGGCGTTCGGTCTCCTGCATCCGGGCGATGAAGCCCTTGGTGTCGGCGGCAAGGGAACGGAGTTCGTCGAGTTCTTTGTCTGAACCGGGCCGAATCATGCCCCCTTCGGTCACGGCCAGCGGCGGGTCGTCGACCAGCGTTTTCGCGATGTCCGCGGTTACGGCCGAGAAGTCCTCGATTCCATCGCGGATGCGGGTGAGTCGCGAGGCCCGGCTTGAGGAGAGCGTCTGCTTGACGGGCGGCGCAAGGTCGAGCCAGTTGCGGAGCGCGACCAGGTCGCGGGCATTGGCTCGTTCGAGCGCGATTCGAGAGCTGATGCGCTCGAGGTCGCCGAGCCGGCCGAGCAGGGATTCGATCTCTTCCAGCGGCGAGCCGGCGTGGGAGAGTTCCTCGACCGCGTCCTGCCTTGCGTGGATGGCTTCCACATCGAGCAATGGCGCGAGCACCCAGCGCCGGAGCAGCCGGGTCCCGGCCGGTGACCGCGTTCGGTCGAGTACCGAGAGCAGCGTGCCTTCGGTCGTCGGGCGCTGGTCTACGGAGCTGAGGCGCTCGACCAGCTCGAGGTTCCGGCGCGAGATGCGGTCGATCAGCAGGAAGTCGGCCGACTGGTACGGCGATATCTTGCGGATGTGGCTGAGCGCGGTCCGCTGGGTTTCCTCAAGGTAATGAAGCACGGCCCCGGCCGCGCAGATGCCTTCGGTCATCGTCCCGAGGCCGAACCCGTCGAGGTTGGCGACGCCGAAGTGGGTCGAGAGCTTGTCGAATGCGTAGTCCTGGGTGAAGTAGTAGTCGTCGAGCCGAGTCGGGCCGGCGCGCAGGGCCGTGGCATCGGACGGCTGCCACGCTTCCGGCACGAGGATTTCCGCCGGGTCGAGCTTCTGGATTTCTTCGGCGAGCGAGGCGGCGGGGATTTCGGCTGCCGAGAACTCGCCGGTCGAGACATCGGCGAAGGCGATACCGTACCGGTCCCCGGCCGGCGAGACCGCAAGCAGGTAGTTGTTGCGCCGGGCTTCGAGCAGGTTCGGGTTGGTGACGGTCCCGGGCGTTATGACCTCGACCACGTCGCGCCGGACGACCGGTTTGCGTGAGTCAGGCAGTTCGAGCTGGTCGCAGACCGCGACCTTGAACCCCTGGGCCACAAGCCGGCCCACGTAGGTGTCGAGTGCCTTGGCCGGGACCCCGGCCAGCGGAACCCGGTTGTCAGAGCCGTGCGGCCGTGAGGTCAGGGTCAGGTTGAGCGCCTTCGCCCCGATACCCGCGTCCTCGTAGAACATCTCGTAGAAGTCACCGACCCGGAACAGGAGCAGCGTGTCCTTGTGCTGTTCCTTTATCTTCCGGTACTGGGCGAGGAGCGGGGTCAGTTTCTCAGACATCAGCGAGAGCAGCGAGTGGGGAGTCGGGAGTGGTCAGACCCGAATCCGAGTTCCTTCAGCACTGCATCCGGCCCATTACGCGGAGACGGCCCGGCTTCAGGCGGGCCTGCGGGGGTGGCCCGGCCCCGCCGATTCGGACTGGAGCGCGGACAGCACTTCCGCCAGGACCGCACGGGCGAGACCGGTCTCTTCCCGGTCCAGGTACATCGTCGCCAGGGCTACGCGCGGGAACACGTCCCGCCTCTGCCGGCTCGAGAACCGCTCAAGCAGCCGGATGGCCGAGGACAGGTCTTCCTTCTTCTGGTATATTTCCGCGAGCGCGACTACAAGGCCGGCGTCATCCGGTAGCTTGCGCAGCAGCTTCTCATACAGGGTCGTGATGTCCTCGAACTTGCCCGCATCGAAGTAGGCGCGTTCGAGCCGGTCCCGAACCAGCGCGTTCTCTTCCGGCGCCAGTTCCAGGATGTCGGTCCAGGTGCTGATCGCGGCATTGGTGTCACCCTGG
>CAYOCZ010000338.1:0-4090 GCA_964402475.1 uncultured bacterium
GTGTTAGGTTTTAGGAATTAGTAACTAACACTAGTCCCTAGTCCCTGATCCCTATTCGCATCACTCATATCGTATCGCCTCCAGCGGCACCAGCCTCGCCGCCTTCAGCGCCGGGTAGACCGTGGCGGCGAACGTGATGACGATGGCCGCGATGCAAACGAGCACAAAGTCCTGTCCCATCACCTGCACCGGCAGGTTCTTGATGAAGTACACGTCGCCCGGCAGCGATACGAACCGGTACTTGTTCAAGAGCCAGCACGCGACCAGGCCGAAGCCCGCGCCCGCGATGGTGCCGATGATGCCGATGAACCCGCCGGCCAGCACAAAGATGCGCGTCACGGTCGAGGACTTGGCGCCCATCGCCTTCAGGATGCCGATTTCGCGGGTCTTGCGCATCACCATCATCATCAACATGCCGATGATGTTGAACGCGGCAACGAGCACAATCAGCACCAGCACGATGAACGTCACTACCTTCTCCAGCCGCAGCGCGGTGAAGAGATTGCGGTTCTGCATTATCCAGTCGGTCGCGCGGTAGGGGTAGCCGAGTTGCCGCGTGATGCGCCGCCCGATGCGGCCCGCGGCATAGACGTCCCGGACCCGGACCTCGAAGCCGGTGACCATGTTCTCCATGCCCAGGAACTGCTGGATCCCGGCCAGTGAAAGATAGATGAAACTCGAATTGTACTCGTACATTCCCGAGTCGAAGATGCCGTTCACGCGGAAGTACTTCGTGCGGGGCAGGAACCCGAACGCCGTCGCGGTCCCGCCGAACGGCGAGGCGAGGTTCAACCGGTCTCCTACTGAAAGCCCGAGCATCCGCGCCAGTTCGACGCCGATGACCACGCCACTTGAATCAAAGGCGAATTGCCCGTGGACGATTGTGCCCGATATGCCGGTAATCTCACCCTCGTGCTCCGGGTCAACGCCGCGAATCACCACGCCCTCCACCCCGTTCTCGGTCCGTACCAGCGTCTTGGCGTAGATGAACGGCGCGACCGACACGACGCCCGGGACCCGGGCAATCTCCTGCTGGAGTGAATCGCCGCCGCCGGCCGGGTAGGGAATCGGTGCATATGAGTACTGGGCCACGACGACATGCGGCGTCGCGCCAAGAATCCGGTCTTTCAGTTCCTGGTGGAACCCATTCTCGACCGAGAGCACGATGAGGATTGCCGCAACGCCGACAAACACGCCCCCCATCGCAATCGCCGTGATACCGGAGATGACACGCCTGCCCCGGCCGCGCAGGTACCGCCGGGCCATGAAAAGCTCAAACCGCATGGGCAGGATTTAAGGAGTCAAGGATTCGAGGATTCTAGTGTCCGGCACTGAACCCCTTGTATCCTTGAATCCTGGAATCCTCTTCTACGAATCTTTCGTGGGACGGAGTTGCGGAAAGAGGATGACGTCGCGGATGGTCTGCGAGTTAGTCAGCAGCATGGCGATGCGGTCGATGCCGAGCCCGAGGCCGCCGGTCGGCGGCATGCCGAACTCGAGCGCGGTGCAGTAGTCCTCGTCAACCGTCGCGAACTCCTCGTTCTGCGCAACGCCCTCCTCGAACCGCTGCCGCTGCTCGGCCGGGTCGTTGAGCTCGGAGAAAGCGTTGCCCAGCTCCATGCCGCACACCACCGGCTCGAACCGTTCGACCAGTTCCGGGTTGTCCCGGTGGGTCTTGGCCAGCGGCGTGGTCACCTTTGGATGGTCCATCACGAACGTCGGGTCAATGATGTGGTCCTGAATCAGCTCGCTGAAGAGCTTGTCCAGCAGCTTGGCCCGCGAGGTGTCGTCACCTGTCTGGACGTTGAACCGCGCCGCGACCTTCTTGAGCATGGGCATCGAGAGCTTGAGCGGGTCGGCCTCAATCCGAGCGGCCAGCGTGTCCACGAACTTCATCCTCTGCCAGGGCCGCCCGAAGTCTACGATGTGGTCGCCGAACGGAATCTCAGTCTTGCCGCAGACCTCGGTGGCGAGGAACTTGAACAACTCCTCGACCAGCACCAGTACGTCATTGTAGTCGGCGTAGGCCCAGTAGAGCTCCATCTGGGTGAATTCGGGATTGTGGGTCCGGTCTAGGCCTTCATTCCGGAAGTCCTTGCCTATTTCGAAGACCTTCTCCAGCCCGCCGACAATCAGCCGCTTCAGGTACAGCTCGTCGGAAATCCGCATGAACATCTTCTGCTCGAGCACGTTGTAGAACGTCTCAAACGGCCTTGCCGCGGCCCCGCCATAGATCGGCTGCAGAATCGGCGTTTCGACCTCGGCAAACCCGCGCTCGGAAAGGAACCGACGCACGAGGCCGGTCACCCTTGTTCGATTCAGGAGCACCTGCCGCGACTCCGGGTTCACAATCAGATCCACGTACCGCTGCCGGTAGCGGGTTTCGACGTCCTTCAGGCCGTGGAACTTCTCAGGAAGCGGGTGAAGGGACTTGGTGAGCAGAACAAGCTCTTTCACGTTCACCGTGACCTCGCCGGTCTTGGTGCGGAACATCTCGCCCCGCGCCCCGACGAAGTCGCCCAGGTCGAGCAGACCCAGGTTCGCGAACGCCTGCTCACCCAGCGTATCCTTGCGCAGATAGAGCTGAAGCTTCCCGGTTTCGTCCTGGATATGGCCGAACTGGGTCTTGCCGTGCTCCCGCCGCGACATCAGCCTGCCGGCAACGCTCACGGCGAAAACGGGGACTGTCCCGCTCGCCGCGAGCTCCGGGGGACTGTCCCCAGTTTTCGCGGGCTGTTCACCCGCCTCGAAGTCCGCTACGGCCTTCGCATTGGTGTGGGTCCGTTCCCACCTATAGGCGTAGGGATTGACTCCGGCCTCGCGCAGCTTCGCGAGTTTGGCCAGCCTGACTTCGCGGTCGTGCCCGCTGGTGGGGACTGTCCCCGGATGGGGACTGTCCCCAGAGCCCGTTGTTCCGGTCGGCGTTCGCGGTTGCTGCTCCTGTGGGTTGTCGCTCATCGGGCAAGACTATATCCGTGGCAGAGGCGAAGTCAAAACCGACGAGGAAGCTCAGAAGCCGGATCGAGCGTCTACCACCAGGTCACCAAGACACCAAGGTAAGGCCGGAAACGGCTGCTAGCGAAGGCTACTTCTTGTTGTGCCCAACTGCGATGAGCCAACTTCGGTCGGTTACACTACGAGTGCCATTCGGGCCGCTGTACTCGACGAGTTCCTCGAACGCCCGCCATGGCAGGTCGTCGCTCCAGAGCTGATGACTTTGCCTGATATATCTTCTATTCGTGAGCGAGCCTGGTACGAAGTCGCCTGCAAGTTCGGACCTCACCTCATACACAGCGCCCGTTGGCCTGATTGCTCGGCTGTCCGCTGTGTCTCCTTCGCTGAGCAGACGCCTGACCAGCGCCGGGTCGGCTGGGCGCGATATCTCGCGCAGGTCCGCAACGCTGTATTCACGTCTCTCTCTCTTGAAGGCCGTGTCCTGGTTCATGAGTTGCAGCGGGAACCTAGGTAGTCGCGGTTCGCTCACGCGCGGGCCAAAGAGCCCGCGCGGGTAGTCTCTGACGTCCGGCGAAATGCGCTTGCCGCCGTATTGTCTCGCATGCTCCGTTCGAACCACGAGCCAATTGTCAGTACGGACGTGTAGGACGATGCTGGCGGCTCCGTCCCGCCCTATGCCGGGCCGCCGACTGCCTCGAATCTCGACAACATAGCAGTCGTTCTTCCCAACCTTCTCGATGCTGGCCACGTCATACCGTCTGTACCTCCACTCCCAGGCAATGCCATGCGACGACTGCCGCTCCCACCACGTCTTGACCACCCACCAGTCGCCGACGTGCCACTTCGGCGCGTACCCTGACGGTTTCCCCGACGGCTTGGCTGGAGCGCTGGGACGTGCGCATGCCCCGACCATCAGGACTGCCATCAAGACACCCCGCATGAACACAGCTATTTCCCCTTGTGCCCGACGGAGATGAGCCACGTTCGATTTTCGACACGACGAACTGGTTTCGGCCCGGTGTAAATGACAAGCTCATCGTACACCCGCCACGGCAGGTCGCCGCTCCAGAACTGCAGGCTTTGCTTTATGCGTCGTTCCCCGCGGTAGGGACCGGGCTCAAGATTGCCGCCCAAC
>CAYOCZ010000339.1:0-4089 GCA_964402475.1 uncultured bacterium
TCCTCCGAGTATTGTCAGGGATACCAGCCATATTCGGTGCGTCCGTCAGAGCCGAGCGGATTCGGGGTTCACCATCAGGCGAATACTACTTCTGCGGGCTGGGATGTCGAGGGGGCGGGGAGAGGGGTAGGAGTTCGACATGCTGCCTATGTACCCGCCTCCTCACCCCTGAATCGTGACAAGTCCGAACTCTCGACCATCTTGCCAAGCGTCTTAAGCGTGTAAACCTTCCCGTTGGTGGCCAGCAGCAGTTTCTTCATGTCCTGTCGTCGGACGCGAAAGCCGCGGCCGTGTATACAGGCGAGCACCTGGAATGCCGGGCGCTTCCCGTTTCCACGATCATCGGCTATCTCGCGGAGATGCTGTATGCGCGTGACTTTATCTCTTGCCGTGCCGTCATCCTCCGCGAGCTTGGCCTCGATGACTACGCTCGGGTTGTGTTCGCTGGGTATGAAGAAGTCCGGGACTTGGTCGAATCCGGGAACGGCTTCAGCCCGCTTCGTCTTGCGTGAGCTTATCCGATTGCGGCTCAGTTCACTCTCCACTGCAGTCTCTACGACGTCGCCAATGAGTTCGCTCACAGAGTCACGGTGCGCCGCGAAAGGGCGTCCTAAGAACCGTTCGTAGAGGAGCATGGCGTAGGGCACGCCGATTTGAGATGCAGTCCTGATACCTGGCAGCCCGCCCTTGGTATCCGCTTTGTCGAGGCGATGTATGAGCCCAGCCCCGACATTCGGTGCACCTTCCTTCAGGAGTCGGCATGCGGTCTCGACCATCGCAGACAGGCGCGTCGCCATCTTCCCCTTCACAGCCAGAGCCTCCAGCGGTGAGAGCCGGGCGCGCCGGTCCCATGTGCGAGCGATCCCTTGATCTACAGTGATGTCGCCTAACTCGGAAGTCACGTGCGCCAACTCGGGCGGCGTGAACCCCAATATCGTTCTCAACACGACAAAGGCAACCGGCTTGGCCAAAACCGTCGGCAGCACACGTTCCGACGTGACACGCGTGAAGCCGGCTGTGGCCTTCTTCAGTGCTTCATAACCTGCCTCAAACGTGCCGTAGTCAACAAAGCCGGGTCCCTTCGGCAGGATGAGAAACGCAGACTCCAGGCTTGAGAATACCGAGTCTACGTACGCATCAGTGTCCGACTGCAGTTCTTCGAGCGTAGCTTCAAAAGGGTACTTTGGCATACCACACTTCCTCGTTGGGGCTTGATTCTCTCGCCGACATGGGCTCCTCGGAATCTGGGGCAGACATTAGGGTATCTAGAGACCGGAGTACCGCACTGAGCCCGCCGAAATCCTCAATCCAACTGGAGACGGTCTTGAGTCTGGAGGCGGTTGGCTTGCGCTTGCTCCAGCCTTTGCGGAGGTTCCAGACCGCGAGACGTATGAGGTGACCGCACACCATGCAGCGTGCATCTCCCGGGGTCGCCCGGACCCCGCCGACACGCAACTGCTGGATGTCGGCGGCGACCAGTTGGGCCACGGCCTCGGGGGTCTCTGCGATCCAGGAGCGCGGCACGTGCCCGGTCGTGCGGCATACGAAGATCGTGTCGATTATGGAGGACTTGGTCCCGCAAATGTGTATCGAGGCCCCCATCTCGCCCGGACAATGCAGGGAGGCAGAGCAAGTGAGCTTCGCGTCGAGAACCGCGACAGCAATCGGTAGGTATGCTTCAAGGTCATTGTGGTGGTAGGTGAACACGAAAGGGCCGCCGCTCTTGAGGCCCCCGGCCATCCGCTGGAAAACGGAGGATAGGCCCTCGGTGAAAGACGTGAGGTCCCGACCCATGGTCGCGTTGCCGGTGAGTTCTTGCTGGTTGCGGGTAGAAGGACTCGTGAACCCTTCGGCATCGGAGCCGACCATCCGGCGCAGCCATACGTAGCAGAAGTCCATCAGTTCGGCGTACTGGACGTTGCCGAAGTAAGGCGGATCGGTCAGCACTGCGTCCAGGCTTGCAGGCGCTGGACGAGATTCGGTCGCGTCCCCACAGTGCAGCTCCAGTTCCCTCGTCTCCGGTCGGCGCGAGCCATTCCCCGCCGTGCCAATCCACTCGTCGGGGGTCATTACCTTGACCTTTGTTAATCCTTGTTGACGGAATTCGAACGGGGCGACACAGTAGGCCTTGGCCCTTAGGTATTTGTCGGTGATGTTGGTCCAGCCTCCACTCCCTATGCAAGTTCCCTTCTGCCTGTCCCTGACGCCAAGCAGGTTGGATTCACACTGGACAAGACCGACCGGGAAACCATGCACTGAGAAGATATCCAGTGACTTCAGGGCAACCGTGTCATAGCGGCACAGCATGTTCTGGTAGCGCAGGAGGTCGGAGAGGTTGGTCCTCAAGGCATCACGCACCGCTCCGCTCGGAGTCGCCTCGATGGCTCGGCAGCTGAGTTCGAGACCCAGAAGCTGGCGGCTGTTGAACATCTCGCGGTAGTGCCCATATCCCCAGCGCAGGAGCCGGTCGGTTTCGTCGCCGCGTGGGATAGCATCATCGGGTACGAATTTCGGCTTCGCTTCCTTCAATCGCTGGCAGGCGGCATCGAACAGGTCCGTGTCGCCGGCATAGGGTCGTTTGAAGAACCTGCCTCGGTGGCGAGTCCGGCACTGCGGGCAGTGGTACTCGATTGCGAACATCCTGTGTTTCGGAGCCTCCGAGCGCCCCGCAGCGTACGAATTCTCAGCACCGCAGTGCGGACACGGACAGTGGCCATTCCGGGCCGGGCCGACCACGGTGAGAGGCTGTTTGCATGTCCGACAGCGGCCGGGGTTGTCGCAGTCCTTGACTTCAGTCAGCTCGCCACACTTCCTGCATACGAGTACGTTCTTCGGGTGCCGGCTGTCCGCCGCGACCAGGAAGCCTGGGAACAGGTCGAATTCCCTGCCGCACTTGGCGCAGTCCAGTGTCTTCACCCAGAGGAAGTACTTGACCTCCGCCTGCTTGTGCCCGCACTCAATGCAGCGAGTCCGGTACAAGTGTCCGACTTCTGATGCAAGAACACGCATCAGGCTGTTGGCAGCGGCCCGATAGTCAGGGATATCGAGGGTCGCCAGCTCCTGTTTGACTATCCAGTAGGCCATCGGGTTGATGTCGTAGCCGATGACTTTGCAGCCGACCCGATTGGCTTCCATCACCGGGGTCCCGCCACCCATGAAAGGGTCCGCGACTCGTATGCTATCGAGATTGTTGCTCTGGTAGAAAACTTGAGCCAGCGGCCGAGCGGCAAACTCAGACAGCAACAGGCCGCGGAACAGCGTGCCGGGCCGGCGGGCGAACCACTTGTGTACCGCGATCACGGGACGATAGTTCTGTTGGATCTGCTTCTCGCGAAGAGCGAGTTCGGCAACGAAAGGTACGTCGAAGTCGCGTTCTATCATCGTTCGGTCGGGAGGCGCGACGCGTCCTCTCGCTGCATCAGCGACTGGAAGGTTCGAGCACTCATCCTCAGTGAACATATTAGGACTGTGGCGAAAGTCAAGCGGATGTGGGCCGTCGTCGTGGGCGGTTGCGCCGAGTGCGAGGTTCTTGACTGGGCGGGTGCCAATACGGGAGTCACAGCCGGTGCCAATGCGGAAGTTAGGCCGCGCAAGTGCGCCGGTCGCCGGTTTGGATAGAGGTCTTGTCAGGGAGGCTTTCCGAAAGCCTGTCCAATAGCTGGTCAGGTAGCTTGACCAATAGCTTGTCCAGTAGCTAGACCAATTGCTGGTCCAAGAGCCTGTCCAATAACCGGTCCAGGAGCTTGTCCAGTTGCGGGTCGAGTAGCTTGACCAATGGCTGGTCGAGTAGCTTGACCAGTGGCTGGTCGAGTAGCTTGTCCAATGGCTGGTCGAGTAGCTTGGCCAATAGCTCGTCCAATAGCTGGTCAAGTAGCTTGCCAAGTAGCTGGACGAGTAGCTTGGCCAATAGCTGGTTAGATAGCTTACCCAAGAGTTGGGGGAAAGGGGTAGGGGAGATTCATCAATGCCTAATAACTAATTACTAATGACCAAGTTAAGATGCGGACCGACTTGATGAGCTGTAGCTCTATTTGTAGGGCTCTTCGCTCTTTCGTGTGGGTGATTTGAGTGGGCTTCATGGTCGCTTCA
>CAYOCZ010000340.1:0-4078 GCA_964402475.1 uncultured bacterium
GGTCCATGTCAGTCTCCTCTGTGGGGCTGAGCCCCGGTTAGGTGTCTTTTTGAAGGTGGATTTTGGTGTACGCGATGGCCCGCGCGATGGCATCCATGATGGCGTCGATCGCGTCGCGCTGCGTGGTGACCTCCATATACTCCGGCAGCGTGAGCCGCGGGAGACCATCGTCGTCGTCGTCGCCGCAGTACTCCTCGTTGAGTTCACGCAGGACGGCCCGCGCGGCGATCTCGTGGCGATGGTTGTAGCAGCATGTGGTCATGCAGTCCTCGTAAGGGACGCCATAGCCTGCCCACAGTGCCGGGTAACGCGTTTCATTCGTGGCCGCGCAGTACCACGTTTTGCGGAAGGCTGCGCGGAACATCTCTCGGACCTCGGTTCTCGTGATCTTCATCTCTCTCTCCTCTCTGTGGGGCCGGTGGCCCGTGGGGTGTTAGAGCAATTTGGCTTCGGCCTTGGTGATGATGCCGCGACGCGCTGCGGAGCGGATTCCATCAGCGAGTTGCGCTGTGTCGATCTGTTCGTTACCGGCGCGTCGGCGAATAGATTGAGATACCTCAGCAAGGGTTTCGGCCCTGCTACCGCACTCCGTATCTAGGAGTCCGTATTCGATCCATGTCGCGACTAACGCGACCTTGCCGTGATAGATTGATCTCATCATCGTCTCTCTCCTCTGGTTGTGGGGTCCGGTTGCCCGGCCCCGGTGGGGATCAGGTCGCGTCTCTCTCGACTCGGCGTGTTGCACGTTCGCGGTTGACTTTGCGCCGCAGGGCACCCAGGCAATAGCGGCACAGGGGTTGCTGCTCACCGAGCGCTTCCTGTCCGCGGCGGGCATCGTAGATCGCAGCAACGCATGTGGCAGGGCGCTTGAAGCACTGGGTGCAGGTCATGGTATTCTCTCCGTTCTATGGGGTCGCGGCCCCGTGTAGATGTCAGCAGCTCACTCGCAGCGTCCAGAGGTAGGCCTGGACGAGGTCCTTCGTGCGCATGTAGAATCGGAGCCATTGCACAGCAGTGCCGCCGCCATAACTCCGGACCATCTTCTCTGCCTCCTGCGCGGTCGTGGGCGCGCCCTTTCGGCGCAGTAGCTCGTGCGTAGCCGTGACGTTCATCTTTCTCTCCTCGCCGGCTTGGCCGGCGGCTTGTGTTCCGTTCCACGGGAATCGTCATGCTCTAGCCTGCGCCTCGCGGCGCATGATGCGCTCGATCTCGGCCGCGGCCTCGGGGGCGAAGGCTCGCAGGAATCGCAGCATGGCGTCGATCTTACCTATGTACTGCACGGGTCTCACCTCCTCTCTCGTTGCGGCGGGACGTGGCCGTCAGTCCGCCAGGTCGATGTCGGTGCTCCCGCAGCGCGGGCAGCCGTGGAAGGCGGCTCGCTCGGCGGCGCAGACGGTTCTGAACTTGCGTCCGCACTCCATGCAGGCGAACGTCTCGGTCGGCAGCGACTTGATGATGGTAGGCATCATGTGGCTCCTCGTGGGTTGGAGTGTGGGGCGGTCGCCCGGGGTGGTTAGCTGCTGACGGCCGCGGCCAGGAATTCCAGCGCCTCGCGCTCGCCGCGGATCGACGGCCGGCCGCTCTTGCTGTACCTGGCATGGCTGTAGGCTGTGACACGCTTGTCGCGTACGCCAAACGGCCGGCCCGCTTCGGGGTGCGTGTAGGCGGCATATCGCCAGTAACCGTCGAAGTGGCTCAGGCTGCTACGGTAGATCGTGAGCGCGAGGCCGCGGCGTTCGCAGGTGTCGAGCGTCATGGTGAGCGTACCGTCGTTGGCCTCGTGGGCCGCTCTCATACCGTCAGTCGTCATGGGGCGTTGCACTGTGGTCTCCATCTTCTCTCTCCTCTACTCGTCGAGCACCCGGGCCACCGTCCCGCGGCGCGCCAACATCTGGCGAGCCTCCTCGCGGGGCAGTGTGCGGCGGGCGCAGTTGCGGATGTGTCGTTCGATCTCGTCGGGCTCGACTCCGTGGTCGAGGTATTCTGCGACGGCGCGGGCAAATCCCCGCACGCTGCGATTGCCGCGGGCGCAATTGCATCGGCGACAGCTCGTGACCAGATTCGTCGAGGCGTTGGTTCCGCCCCGGCTGTGGGGGATCAGGTGGTCCAGGCTGAGCTGTGCTCCATCCTCGATGGAGGCCCCGCAGTAGGCGCAGGCAAGTCCGTCTCGCAAGTAGATCGCGAGGCGGGTCGTGGGTCGGCACCATTTCGATCCATTGGCGGCGGGATGGGGCATGGTTGATTCTCCTCGTTCGTGGGTATGGGGCGGACCTATTCTACTCGATCTATACAGACAGCCCGCCGGAGGTTTCCGACCGACGAGCTGTTGTTGTGTTGCTCTGTCCAGGGCACTTGGGGGTCAGGCTCGGTTACTCCCAGCTCGTACCGACTCTGCGGCACGGCCTACGCTCGCATCCCTCGGGTCATGGCCTTCCTCCCTCATCGGGGCTGGGCTCGCCTGGGTTGCTTGGGGGGCTTTCGCCCACCGCGCAGGCATCTACCTGGCGGCATTCGGAGTCCCTCGCGGGTGTCGGCTGCCGTCGGCCGTCGGGATCGTCTGAGCCCCGCCAGGTCGCATCTGGCGCTCTGCTTTGGTTGGGCGTCCCGCTCCGTTAGGTTGTCAATGTGCTCTCGTTCTACGTATATTCTACCCCATCCTGGCGCATGTGCAAGCGAGTATTGCACTATTTTGCGAGTTTATTTTGGGCACAATATGTTGTGCAGCGTGGGATTGTCTAGCACAACATGTCGCGTATGTGGCTGAACGGGCCACTTTCGGGGCCGGTGCCGACTCCTCGACCTGATCTCCTCGCCTGCGGCTGGGACGGGGCTCGGTCGGTCGGGACGGCGTGAGCGGCGCTGGCACGTCACTGGGGCCGCAGGAGCGGAAAACGCTTGCATTCGTCCCGCCAATCCGCTATGATATGGGTGTCGGGCGAGCCCGACCGCCGTGAAATGGTGCGCACGGCGAGTAGCAGACGCAGGAAATTTGACAAATGAACAGCTACAACATCGGCACACCGCTCCGCGGCCTTTTTTCAGATTTCCCCGCGGAGCTTTCCTTCGGCCGCGTTGGGCCAACACCCTGGCGCGGCCGTTTTCGTTCCCACATAGATCAGCGCGGGCCGACAATGGGAGCGACCCGCGTGGGCAATGAACAGAAGTGCCCGAAACAAAACATGCTTCCCAGCCCGAGGCCGGCTCGGGCGAAGTCGCTTTGCTGGTCTCTCACGACGGAGGAAACACGGCGGCCGGAAGCAAGTGGGCCTGACGCCAGCTACATGCTGGCGGACACCCCCTCGCCCGTCCCTCTGCAGCCCCGGGCCAGCGTGGATGACGATCCGAAAAACGTGAGACCCCTCGTCACTCTCCACAGCGGCATTGAAGTAGCAGCAGATTTCGGCGTTCGCGTTTTCGCATTCGCCGCGATTTACTGTTCGCTTCGCTCTCTAATCCTTTCCTAAGGGATTAGGGCTGTTCTATCCGGTTACTTGCCCGTTGCCCCAATGTGGGGAGCGGGCGGAATCGGATTGGGGC
This sequence comes from uncultured bacterium, assembly GCA_964402475.1. GTDB lineage: Bacteria > Hydrothermota > Tepidihabitantia > Tepidihabitantales > Tepidihabitantaceae > UBA2258. The sequence continues at coordinate 3,538 of CAYOCZ010000340.1, forward strand.
GGGGTATTGGCCGGAGAACATTGATCGCGCGGGCTGACCCAATCGGGCGGAGAACGGGCGGCATGAACGGCGGGCTCTTGACAGCGGGGCACGAACCTGCCTATAGTGAAAGGGAGACCTCTGTCTGATTCCGCGCGCACACTGGAGGCATTGAATGGCCGAACGCAAACGCTCAACGTCGCCGAAACCGGACGCCGCGGCAGCATTTCGCGACCCGGCCCCAACACGGCTGAGCCCAATCCAGCGAATCGAATTGGAGGCGATTCGGGAGGCGTTGGAGGAGGAGCGGCTGGAGAAAGCTACCGACGGGCCGCTGGCCGAGACACTCGCCCGGGTCGAGCGATGCCTCATGTCGGACAGCCTGTCCGGCCTGCAGGAGGATTCGGATGAGAACTGGGGCGGCGCGGACTTCGGGGTCAAGTGGGGCGACGCGTGGACCGCGGTGGGTGGGGCGGGTCACCGCGACCTAACCCGGCAGCGTCAGAAACAGTCGCAGCAGATCGCCTACTCGCTCGTCATGAAGCATCCGCTGGCGCACCGG
>CAYOCZ010000341.1:0-4074 GCA_964402475.1 uncultured bacterium
ACCCACCTCCTTTGTCTGGCTCTCCTCCCTCCTCCCTCCTCCCTTCTCCCTCTTCCTTCTTCCGCCAGCGCGCGCTTCAGGCACGCTCCTTCTTTGGTGCAACCGACCTCTTGAACGACGACCGGGTGCGCACCTATATCCGCTACGGCCCGGCCCGACGCGAGCAGTACGAACCGCACGCCATCGAAACCGAAACCTGCCGCATCTTCGTCAACCCGGCGGAAATCTGGTCATACGACTCCATCGGCCGCCAGTTCGACTTTGTCAAGACCGGCACCGCCTACAAGGTCGTCGGCGAAAGCCGGTACGGCATCGGCGCCGTCATGCCGTCGCTTGAAGAAGTTGACCTGGGACGCAAGGCGCCCGAGCCGGCGATGGACGCACGGCGCCTCGGGCTCGAGGTTTCACTCGGCCGGCTCAGCCAGCACGCGGAATCAGTCGAAGTCGAGCTCGCCTTCGGAATCCCGCTGCGGACCATTCTGGCCGCGTTCCCGACGCCGACTCGACCCTTGATCAACGTCACGATTGACCTTGTTCCGCGGGCCAAAGGCACGCCCGCGCACAGGTCATACTGGCTGAGCTGCCCCACGCCGCTCGATACGACCACCGTTGACTTTGCGGTTGGCCGCGAGGTCTTCAACCTGCCGGCCGACATCTATACCTTCACGGTCACTGCCATCACTGCCGACGGCCAGGCAGCATCGCGAACCGTGCAAGACTTGAACCTCATCGACTACGCCCACCGCAATCAGCCGGTCTCCGACGTGCTCTTCTACTCGCTGGTCGATTCTACTGCACAGGGCCCGCAGTTCAGCCGACCTGACTGGGCGCGCGCGGTCCCGCTGGTCGTTCCGCGCGTACGTAGTGGGCAGTCGTTCTACGTTCTTTACGAGATTTACCACCTCAGCCAGGACTCGGCCGGGAACCACAACGCGGAAGTGAACTATGAACTGGTCCAGCGTGAGACGCGCGAAAAGGCGGTGCTACCGATCGCTCGGCGCTACGTCACCGGAACCGGCCCGACCGGCGTCGCGGTTGAACGAATCCACACCATGGACCTGAAGCCCGGTCCGTACCTGCTCATCAGCCGTGTCCGGGACCGGAACGATGGCCACGCTGCCTCGCTGACCGCCGAGTTCGAAATCCTACCCCGCCGCTAGCGCGGGTTCGGTCTCCCTCCGGTCATTTGCCATTTCCACTTCGTCATTCACCGCCTTGCCAGCGCCTTGGCCAGCGCCAGCCCCCACGCGACGCCGGTCACAACCCACGTCCGCCACTCGCACATCGCCCTGCCCGGACTGAACGACTCGCCATCCGCCATTCGCTCATCGCCATCTCGCACTTCTGACATCTGACATCTCACATCTAACATCTGACTTCTCCTGTCCGCCAAGTCCCTCTCCTCTGCCGCGACTATCAGCCCATACTCCACGATGAACCCCGCCAGCACCACCGCCCCCAGCCACACCGCTGGCCGTAGTGCCACCAGCATTCCTACCACCAGCAGGAAGTTTCCGACGTACAACGGATGTCTGAGCACATGATATGGTCCGCTCGCGATCCTTCTGCGCGGTGGTCCTCCCTCCTCACTCCTCACTCCTCTCTCTTCCCTCCGCCGGCCAATCTCTCTCACTCGTCCCTCAATCCCGATGTAGCCTGAAGCCCAGAACCTCGTCGCCAATCCGACGAACAGAAGCGGAAGACCGAGAAGGCACGACCCGAATGTCGGCCTCGCCAGCCAGAACACCACGCCGAACGCGGCGAATCCAATGAAGCTGCGCCAGCGGAACAGGAACCTGCCGAGCACGGCTCAATCTAGTCCATTTTCAGCGATGGTCAACCAGCACTGCGGAAGAGAAACCGCCAAGAGCCTGCCCTGAGCGAAGTCGAAGGGACGCCAAGATCGCCAAGGGCTGCGTCGCCCAATCTGAAGTCTGCAATCTGAAATGGCCTCCGGCCCTTACGGCCCCGCGCTTCGTCAGGAAACTCTGGTTGTGTCGCGGGCTGTCAACGCTTCCGGTATATCTCGCGACGGTGGCCTATCGCGTGGACCAGAAGTGTCTGCTCAGGGTCGAGTATCTCGTAGATAACCCGGAAGTCACCGACTCTGAGTTTGTAGAATCCAGCCAGGTTGCCGCTCAAGGCCTCAGGTTGGATTGTGGCGTAGTTCGAGACCAGCCAGTTGATACGGGCGACGACGCGTCGTGCCTCAGGCTTGTCGAGCCGCGCCAAGTCGCGGGCCGCGGCATCCAGAAGGCGAGCGCGCAAGGCCACGGCTAGCGAAAGCCAAGTCGCCGGACTACGTCCTCAAGCGGCTCGCCGCGCTCGCCGTGCGCCACCTTGCGCCTCTGACGCAGCAGCCGCGCACGGACCGAGCTTCTGATCGCGAGTCCGTCGTCGGGGTCACCGAGCAGCTCGATCAGCTTCTGCTCAATCGTGTCCCCGAGCATTTCCCGGAACTGCTCCTTCGTCATCCGAGTCACACTGCTCATGCGCCATGATACCGGAGGACCGTCGTGTGGTCAAGGCACGATGCCCTTCGACGGCCAGCCCTGGCCTCTCAGCGCTATCTTGGCCGCCCCGCGCCGCCCGGCGGAGTTCATCGTAATGAACCGCGTGGAGTAGTCCCTCCCGCCAGCCGATCTGCAATCTGATAACCGCCAAGTACGCCAAGTACGCCAAGGGCGGACAAGGATATCCGCAGATGACGCAGATTCATGGACCGAACCCCGACACTCGACCCCTGGAATCCTCAAGTCCTTGATCCCTGCCGCATGCGACACTTATTGACAGCGCCCGGGCCGGAGTATAATCGTGCATGGGTACGACCGGTCACAGCTCGGGGTTGACCAAGGGAGGTACTGTGAACGTCCGCCGCGCCGCGCCCAATCCGATTGAAGTCACCGGATTCCCCGGCGCTTGACTTCCGGCGTTTGGCGTCTATCCTCACGCCGGCATGCAGAAGTCAATAGACGGACAACCGACTCTCCCAATTCCTCTACGACGCATCGAACAAACGATTCTGCAGGTCCGCGGACACAGGGTGATGCTTGATGCGGATTTGGCGGCGCTCTATGGCATCGAGACCAAGGCTCTAGTCCGGGCGGTCAAACGCAACGCGGACCGGTTCCCGGGAGACTTCATGTTCCAGCTCAATCCGCAGGAGTTCGACAACTTGAGGTGCCAAATTGGCACCTCAAGTTCCTGGGGCGGCCGCCGTCACCCGCCCTATGCTTTCACCGAGCAGGGCGTAGCCATGCTCTCAAGCGTACTCCGCAGCAAACGCGCGGCGCAGGTCAACGTCGAGATAATGCGGACCTTCGTGCGCCTGCGCCGGATTCTGGCCGAGAACGCCGGGCTCGCCCGGAGGCTGGACGAACTGGAGAAGAAGTACGACGTACAGTTCAAGGTGGTCTTCGACGCAATCCGGCAGTTGATGCAGCCGCCCGGACCCAAGAAGAAGCGCATCGGTTGAGCCATCCGATGGCACCCGCTCCTTCGTCGCAGAGCGTCACCGACGACGACAAGCCCGGCCAGACCGGCTCAGGGTCGGACTTCATCGCCCGCGACCGTCCTCGCCGCAGAACCCGCCGCTAGGCCGTCCGCGACCGCAAGCAGGGCAACGGCTGAAGGAATGAGGACTGAGGAGTAAGGACTGAGGAAGGCGGCACGGGGCTGAAGGAACGAGGAGTGAGGACAGAGGAGTAGGGAAGGAGGACTGAAGAGTGAGGAATGAGGTCGAAGGAGCGAGGAACAAGGAACGACGATGAAGGAACGAACGAAGAACTTCGCGCTTCAGGTCGTCCGGCTCTACGCGTCGTTGCCCAAGTCCGTCATCGCCCAGACCTTGGGCAAGCAGGTGCTACGTTCTGGCACGTCTGTGGGCGCGCACTACCGCGAAGCAGTCCGTAGCCGGTCAGACGCTGAGTACATCAGCAAGGTCGAGGGCGCGTTGCAGGAGCTTGAGGAGACCGGTTACTGGCTTGAGCTACTGGCGGACGTAGGCGTCTGTCAGTCCGGTTCGGTGGCCGCGTTGCGTGCCGAGGCCGACGAACTCACGGCCATGCTCGTCGC
>CAYOCZ010000342.1:0-4070 GCA_964402475.1 uncultured bacterium
ACAGCCCCATTTCAGTTCTCCTTCCTGGCTGAAGGTCTCTGAGTTCTGCAGCATTCAGGTTTTGAATCCGTGTCTATCTGTGTTCATCCAGGGTTCCACTGGACTCCGGGTCGCTGCTGCCGATTTGACAGAACCGGCCAGCGGCCTATAATCTTGGCGCGGGCGATTAGCTCAGTTGGCTAGAGCGCCTCCCTTACAAGGAGGAGGTCATCTGTTCAATTCAGATATCGCCCACTGCCGTAACTTCCGATATTTCAGCTATTAAGACAGTGCAGATCCGGCTGCCGCACTTCTCGTGCCGGGCGGGCGAATCCAAGCCTACCGGGACGGGTCTAAATCAGTGGAAGGTTGTCCATTTGCAGGAGTTAGGTAGAGGCCTGCTGGTGCTCGCGTCGGCACGTTCTGAGGCGAGCGCCGCGGAGATTCGGCTGCCCGGTCGGAGGCAACCGCGCCGGCGGGTGGCTTGCGGTTTAGAACCAGAACTGACAACGTCCAAGGAGGAGTTATGAAGATACGACCGCTACAGGATAGAATCCTGGTCGAGCGCATCGAAGAGGAAGTCAAGAAGGGTGGAATCATCATCCCCGATTCCGCCAAGGAGAAGCCCCAACAGGGCAAGGTAATTGCCGCCGGTCCGGGCCGCGTAGACGACAAGGGCAACCGGATTGCGATGGAAGTGAAGAAGGGCGACACCATCCTGTTCGGCAAGTACTCCGGCAACGAGATTCGCATCGGCGAGGAAGAGCACCTCATCATGCGCGAGGACGATGTGCTCGCGGTGATTGAGAAGGAAAGCAAGTAAGAAGGAGCGAGCATGCCTGCCAAAGATTTGAGATTCGAAGACGAAGCAAGGCGAGCGATCCTGCGCGGCGCCCAGCAACTGGCGCACGCCGTCAAGGTGACCCTCGGTCCGCGCGGCCACAATGTCATCATCGACAAGAAGTGGGGCGCGCCGACCATCACGAAGGATGGTGTGACGGTCGCCAAGGAAGTCGAGCTCGAGGACAGGTTCGAGAACATGGGCGCCCAGATGATCAAGGAAGTGGCGTCCAAGACTTCGGACGTTGCCGGTGACGGCACGACCACGGCCACGATTCTGGCCGAGGCGATTTACCGCGGGGGCCTGAAGAACGTCACCGCCGGCGCCAATTCGATGGCTCTCAAGCGCGGCGTTGACCGGGCGGTAGAGGTGACGGTAGCCGAGCTGAAGAAGATGTCGAAGAAGACCGCCGGCCGCGAGGAAATCATGCAGGTCGCGGCGATCTCCGCCAACAACGACAAGGACATCGGCAAGCTGATTGCCGACGCGATGGAGAAGGTCGGCAAGGAAGGCGTGATCACGGTCGAAGAGGCGAAGTCGGTTGAGACGGCGCTCGAGGTCGTGGAAGGCATGCAGTTCGATCGCGGCTACCTGTCGCCGTATTTCGCGCTCGAGCCGGGCACCACTACCCCGCAGAACCCGAAGATGGAAGCGGTTCTCGAGGACGCGCTGGTCCTGCTCTACGAGAAGAAGATCTCGTCGATGCGCGACCTGCTGCCGGTGCTCGAGAAGGTCGCTCAGCGGGGCAAGCCGGTGCTCATCATCGCCGAGGAAGTCGAAGGCGAGGCGCTCGCCGCCCTGGTCGTGAACCACATCAAGGGCACGCTGCGCTGCTGCGCGGTGAAGGCGCCGGGCTACGGCGACCGCCGCCGGGCAATGCTCGAGGATATCGGCGTGCTGACCGGCGGCCGGCTGATTTCCGAGGACCTCGGTATCAAGCTCGAGAACGTGCAGGTATCGGACCTGGGCGTGGCCAAGCGGGTCGTGCTCGACAAGGAAAACACGACCATCGTCGAGGGCGCCGGCAAGAAGGCCGACATCACCGCCCGCATCGAGCAGATCCGCAAGCAGGTTGACGACACCAAGTCCGACTACGACAAGGAGAAGCTGCAGGAGCGGTTGGCCAAGCTGGCCGGCGGCGTTGCGGTCATCAACGTCGGCGCTTCCACCGAGATCGAGATGAAGGCGAAGAAGGCGCTGGTCGAGGACGCGCTGCACGCGACCCGGGCCGCGGTCGAAGAGGGCGTGGTCGCGGGCGGCGGCGTGGCCTTGGTGCGCTGCATTCCCGCGTTTGACAAGATGGAGCTCGTCGGCGACGAGCAGGTCGGCGCGAGCATCGTGAAGAAGGCCCTTGAGGAGCCAATCCGGATGCTGTCGGAGAACGCCGGCGTGGATGGCTCGATTGTCTTCGAGAAGGTCAAGTTGGAGAAGCCGAACGTGGGCTTCAACTGCGAAACACTGAAGTACGAGGACATGTTCGTGTCGGGCGTAATCGACCCGACCAAGGTCGCCCGCGTGGCCCTGCAGAACGCGGCCAGCGTGGCCGGCTTGATGCTCACGGCCGAGTGCGCCATCACCGAGCTGCCTGAGAAAGAGAAGATGCCACCGATGCCCCCGGGCGGCGGCGGGTACGGCGGCGACTACTAGAGACTCCGCTTCGCCGGGGGTGGGGCGGAAGCTCCACCCCCGGCCGCTTGAGAGATGCCGACCTACGAGTATCAGTGCCAGAAGTGCGGGCACCGGTTCAGTGAGTTCCAGCGGATTGTTGACCCGCCCATCAAAGACTGCCCGGAGTGCAAGAAGAAGAGCTGCGTCGAGCAGATTATCTCCGGTGGCTCGGGCCTGATATTCAAGGGCTCGGGGTTCTACGAGACCGACTACAAGCGCAAGTCGTCCGGCGAGGGCGGCCAGACGCCTCACAAGTCGGACAGTGTCAAGTCAACCGACACGAAGAAAGACTGAGTCAAGGCCTTGCGGCCGCAGGCCGCAGCCTCGGCCCACGCCACAGACCTCAAGCCACAAACTGCAAGCCGTAGCTCAAGCCAAGCACAAGCAGCGAGACTGAGTTTGGTTCCTGACCTTTCCCTAGCCTCAGCCTTAACCTTGCACTGCCACTACCGGCAGTAGTCCGGATCAACACAATCGCACCGGTGGTGTGATCACGACCGCTTCCGAGGTGTTCTAGAGGGCTCTGTGACCCCTGTTCGAAGCGTTCGACCAGGCCTTGGTGGATTGTCTGCTAAGTATGAGCTGGCGCGGGAGATGTGGACCTGTCTCTTTGTGTAGATCTCTGTTGACAAAGTGCCGCTTCGCCTGTATTCTTGGTCACAGAGATATCGTTCTTTGATAATTCGGATGTAACCCAAAGCGTGCTCGGGTTTGTGCCATAACTAGTTAATTCGATCAGAGCAGCAGACCCCTAAGATTTGCTTGGAGGGTTTGATCCTGGCTCAGGACTAGCGCTGGCGGTGTGTCTTAGACATGCAAGTCGGGCGGGATACATCATTGTAGCAATACAGAGGTGTGTCTAGCGGCGAACGGGTGAGTAATACAAGGGCAACCATCCCTCAGGAGGGGCACAACCCACCGAAAGGTGGGCTAATACCCCATGTTTTGCGGCGGAGGCATCTCTGCCGCAACAAAGGCGCCGCAAGGTGCCGCCTCTGGACGGGCTCTTGTCCTATCAGCTTGATGGCGGGGTAACGGCCCACCATGGCAACGACGGGTAGCCGGCGTGAGAGCGTGACCGGCCACAGGGGAACTGCGACACGGTCCCCACTCCTACGGGAGGCAGCAGTCTAGAAATTTGGGCAATGGGCGAAAGCCTGACCCAGCGACACCGCGTGGAGGATGAAGTCTTTCGGGATGTAAACTCCTGACAGGCGGAGCGATGCCGTTTCGGAGTAACTGCCGCAACGGTGACGGTACTGCCAAAGGAAGCCCCGGCTAACTACGTGCCAGCAGCCGCGGTAATACGTAGGGGGCAAGCGCTGTCCGGATTTACTGGGCGTAAAGGGTGTGCAGGCGGACTGGCGTGTCGATGGTGAAAGCTCTCGGCTTAACCGAGAAAGGGCTGTCGAAACTACCAGTCTTGAGGACGGAAGAGGAAACTGGAACTTCTGGTGTAGCGGTAAAATGCGTAGATATCAGAAGGAACGCCGATAGCGAAGGCAGGTTTCTGGGACGTTCCTGACGCTGAAACACGAAAGCTAGGGGAGCAAACAGGATTAGATACCCTGGTAGTCCTAGC
>CAYOCZ010000343.1:0-4069 GCA_964402475.1 uncultured bacterium
CCGGTTTGGGCTCGAGGTCCTTCAGCTCTGGGTTCGGCACCGGCTCGATCAGCTCCTCCTCGTCTTCGGGGAGCTCGAGAACGTTCTTCTCGTCCTTTTTGTAGGCGAGAACCGCGAAGTTGAGGGTCATACCGGTGAACCAGACGGACAGGCCGTACCCTACAACCATGATGGCGATGACGTAGAGAAGTACGCCCAAGAGCATGGAGGCGGCATCGTGGCTCCACCCCAGCGCCATGTTGTAGTCACCGGGAAGGTAGATTTGCGGGAACCCGTACTGGTTCATCTCCCAGAGGAAGACCCGCTGGAACCACAGAGGACACCAATCCGGGACCGCCAGCTTGAAGTAGTAGGCTGCGTTGCCCATCACGTCGGTGAGTTTGTCGCCCATGAAGGTGCCGGTGAGGGCGTAGCCGATTCTGCCGGCGGCACTGGCGGCAAGCCCCAGCAGGAACGAGCCGGCCTTGGCCAGACAGACGGTTGTGGCCGTGTACCAGACGAGACGCGCCGGCTGTTCGTTGACGCAGGAGAAGACCTCGAAAAGGGTGTCGAATGTGTCGGAGTGAGTGGCGCCGACGACGCCGGGGCCGAGCAGCAGGGAGTAGGCGAAAACCACCAACAGGTAGACGATGAACAGGGACGCGATGAAGCCGAGAATCGCCAACAGCCCGACGAATATCTCGCCGGCGGCGGGGATCGCGCCAAGCAGGCTGAAGATGAGTCCGAAAACCACGATCAGCGCGACGAAGGCTAGAATCAAGAGCGGGCTCGTCAGCACCGCCGAGCTGTTCTTGAACGCAAACCGGAACGCCTCCTTCGCCTCATAGAACTCATCGCCGCGCAGTTGCTCGTAGGCGACCTTGGACACGGCGGTGCCGGTTATCAGCAGTACGCAGAGGACCCATGCCACCGCCGCCGCGAAGATGACCCAGGAGTACCAGGGGAACCCGTAGTCAAGCGGCGACGGGAACGGCAAAAGCCGGAACGTCTGCCAAACGGTCAGGAAATCGGTGCCGGCAGCAGCATAGGCGACATAGGTGAGTATCGCGTACCCCGCGAACCCGAAGAGCAGGCCGAGGGACATCATCCAGACCTTCTTGGCTGAGAAGCCGAGACGCATAGCGCGGAATACGTCCTTGTAGCTCCAGTGAAGTTTCGTCATTTAGTGCCTCCTTTTCATTTCAGTGCGGTTCGGCTTCACCTGAACAGCTTCATGAATAGCACCAACACCAGGAAGAGCAGAACGACTCCTCCCCAGAGTATCCAACGCAGCGGCAGACGGTACCGCCGCTCCGGGAAGAAACGGCGCTTGAATTGAATCACGTTCGAAGCTCATTCCCGGGTCGGGTGCCCGAACGCGACAACCCGCGCAGACCGAGGTTCTGCACTCAGTATGCTATTCGGTGCGGCCTCTTTGTCAAGGTCAGTGCGGGTGGCTGTGGCTTACGCCGGCCGGACGCCGAGGATCTCGTCGAGCAGTTGCGCCTGAATGTTGCCGCCGGAGACCAGGCAGACGGAGAGGCCACGCTCTTCCCGCGGCGTGTCAAGGGCCGCGGCCAGCGCGAGTGCGCCCGCGCCTTCGGATACGACGTGACCTTCTGCTGCCAGAACGCGGATTGCGGCGCGCACCTGCGCCTCCGTCACAACCGCGACGCTGTCTACAGTTTCCCGGAGCAACGGGTAGAGTTGGTCGGTGGTGAACGGGACCGCCACGCCGTCGCAAATGGTGGGTCGGGGTTCGATCCAAACCGGCCTGCCCTCGTGGAAGCTCTGCGCGAGGGAGGGGTATGACTCGGTCTGAACCCCGACAGTCCTGGCCGCGGGATTGAGCATCCCGACTGCGCAGCCAACACCTGAAGCCAGCGCACCGCCGCCGACGGGGACGAAAACGGTCTCGACGTCGGGCAGGTCTTCGATGATTTCGAGGCCGATGGTCGCATGGCCCGCGATCATCGCCGGCTCGGCCCAGGGGTGGAGGAAGGCGTAGGGCTCGCTCCGCCACCCGGCGCTGAAGATGTAGTCAACGAGATCGTCGAATGGAACCAGTACGGTCTCAACCCCGCGTTCGCGCAGCGCCTGCACCTTTACCTCCGGGGCGTAGTCGGGAAGGATGCTCCGACAGGTCGTCCCGAAAACCCGGGCGCAGTGGGCGAGCGCGAGAGCCGTGTTGCCCGCGCTGAAAGTGGACAACCCGCGCCGGAACTCGTCCGGCGAAAGTCCGGCTGCCCAATTGTACACGCCGCGAATCTTGAACGAACCGGCCGGCTGTCCGACCTCGGACTTGAGGAGGATCCCGCCGTCTTCGGGGCCGAAAGGTATGAGCGGCGTGCGCCGGGCGACGTCTTTGATCCGTTCTCTAGCTTTGCGAACGGCGTCAATGGTAGGCGCCCTCACCGGCGGTTCGCCCCAACCGGTCGGGCGCCGGTCCGCGGCCTGCTGCATGCCGGCAGATGATAGACCGCGGCACCGGTTTTGTCAATGCCGCCCGGGCACAGAGCGGGGCGCGGCCCGGTCAGGGCCGCGCCCGGGGGGGGTCACGCCTCGCTTTCAGTCGGTCAGAACGACCTTCGCGGTCGAGGACGAGCCGCGGTCGGTCAATTGCACGAGATAGACGCCTGCCGCCGCGCCCGGCCACTCAACGGCCGAACCAGTTGCCGTGAGCGCGTCGGGCAGAAGTCCACCAGTCAAGTGCAGTTCGGATTTTGGGGCCTGCCGATGACTTCCCGGACGGGTGCGGATCCCCGCTGGGAGACGGCTTGCCTCAGCGTCAAATCTTAGCTCTCCTGCAGGCGGAAGTCAACCAGAGAAAAGGGGAGTGCTCCGGTGCCCAAATGGTCCCGGGGTCAAGAGCAGACACATGGCGGAGGGCCGAGGCCCGCCATCGGACTTTCTGGTTCCTGAACCGCCCGGCGCCTGCTACTCGAGGAGGACGAACCGGGCCGAAGACCCGGCGGCGCGGAAATAGTAGACCCCGGCTCCGGCGGCTGCGTCCGCGAAGTCGCGGCCATCCCAGACCAGTGGGTTGCCCGAAAGGCTGCGGACCAGTTGGCCCGCTGCGTTGTAGACCGACACCCGGGAAGCGGCAGAGGAGAGGCGGACGAAAACCGGGGCCCGGCCCATGCTCGGCGCGATTCTGGCCAAAGCGGGGAGCATTGGCGGTTCGGCTACGCCGGACGAGTCCGCGTGAGCCCCGGCAAGCTTCGCGATCGTCGCGACGGTCGCCTTTATCGCCTCGGTGTACATCGGGATGTTGTTAGTGCCGCAGTCGTAGTACTGGTAGGGGCCGATGGTATCGCCGGTAGTGTGGTACACCGGGTTGCGGTCCAGATAGCGGTCGCGGATGGCCGCGTAACCGTACTTCCAGAACGATGCCTGGTCCGAGCTCGCCTGGTCGTCAACGATTTCCCGAAGGCACTTCAAATCCGTGAACGAATCGGCCATCGCCATGTAGTACTCGACCCAGGTCGAACAAGGCGGGTTCGACCGCTTCCCGACGACCCGGATGCTGTCACGTCCGGCGGTCCCGTATGAGTTCATGTCGTGGTTGATGGCGAGCACGATGGTGTCGCCCCGTTCCCGGCACTCGCGCGCGAACGAATCGGATCCGACCAACCCCTGTTCCTCAGCGCCGAACCCGATGAACCAGACCGTGTAGTCGAACTCGACCCCTTGGAACATCCGCGCCGCCTCCAGCACCAACCCGCAGCCGGACGCGTTGTCGTCCGACCCGGGCGCGAAAGTCTCGGGTGTTTCGGACGTATTGTCGATGTGCCCGCAGATGACGTGTATCTGGTTCGGATTCAACCGGCCGCGCTTCACGCCGACGATGTTGACGGTCGGACCTTCGCCCGGAAGGATAAACGTGTCCAGATAGGTCGAATCACAGCCGTACTCGGCGAGCTTGTTCCGGAACCAGCGCGACGCGGACCAGCAAGACTCGGTGATTGCGTAGCGGGTGCGGAACGCAATCAGCCGGCGCAGAACCGCCTCGGCCGAATCCTGGCTCGCCCGCGCCATCAACTGCCATATCAAACTGTCGGAGACAGGAGAAGAGACGATGGGGCGGGGG
>CAYOCZ010000344.1:0-1754 GCA_964402475.1 uncultured bacterium
AAGTAGTGTTCGCCCAATGGAGAATCCCATACCCCTACCCCGCCCGGCCTCGGCGCGGAGGGAGTAAGACAAGATGTCCCCGAGGTCTTCAGCTTCTGGGAACCCACGGAGGTGAAGTATGGCTAACGATGGCGCGCCGAACGTCGCAAACAACGAGGCTGTCAAGGTCGGCTACCAAGTGGCAGTGAATCTCATGACTGCTGAGGGAAGCCTCATATGGGGCAGGTTCCAGGCCATGCTGGTGGCCAATAGCATCATCCTGGGCGCGATAGTCCTTCTACTCACCAAGGGCAGGTGGCTGTTCTCTCTGTTCCCCTTGGGGCTATCGTTTGCAGGCTTGGTGCTCTGTGCAATGTGGCTGCTGATGACCGCGCGGGGGTTCGACAACTACAACTACTGGATTGACTGGGCGAAGAAACTAGAGAAGGACATCAACAACTCTTCGGTCAAGACACTCACTGACTATCCTGAAAGGCATCGTACGTGCAATGTCAAGGTCGAGTGCTTATCACACGTCGTCATTGTGGTCTTCATGTTGATATACCTCGTTCTTTTCGCCGCGCCGTTTTGGGCCCACCTGTGCCGCTGGTGACACATCACTTGGCCGTCGCGCTCGGGGCCTCCGGAAACAAGCGGCAGCCGTCGCCGCACGGCGGGCGGTCAGGCAGTTAGCGCCCGCCCATTTGACACGCCCGCCCGCAAGTCCTAGACTCCTGCCATGACCGAGTCGTCCTTAGGAGGTGGAGATTGCCGGAGAGGAGTTCTAGGATGAGAGATGCTAGATGAGAGCAGAAGCAAAGGCGAGACAGAGCATCGTTGGCTTGTGGAGTTCGATGGCAAGCCGGTGATGTTCAGTGTTGAAACCTTCAAGACTCCGAAGGCGGCGGTGAGGGCGGAAGTCGCATGGCTCAAGAGAGTCGGGTGGAGAGTATGAAGAACAAGCCGAAGTCACCGAAGAACAAACCTAAGTTGCCGTTGACCGCCTACGACAAGATAGTAGCCTTGGGCGAGTCGGTGTCATCTATGTCCGGGGCTAAAGTAGGTCGCAAGGTCGGGTGTTCGCGGGAGCGAGTCCGGCAATTGTGTCGTTCCTTGCCCTACAAGCCCTACAACTTGCGTGATGATGTGCCACTTTACGGGGAAAGGGTTAAGCGAGAGTTCCTGCGGCTCACAAGGTTTCATTCGTTTCCCCTCCTCATAGATGAGCGTGGTCCTAACGAGTGCTGGCCGTGGTTGGGGGAGGTTACGCAAGGCTACGGGATGACCTTTCCGAAGGAATATGTGCATCGGGCAGCCTACAAGTATTTCATCGGTCCGATTCCCGAGGGGCAGCCGATTAGCCACAAGTGCGAACTGGCTAGCTGCTGTAACCCGCGCCATCTCTACGCCGGGACACCCAAAAGCAGAGCGTGGGCAACACTGAGAGGCGGTAAGTTCCGCCCGTGGGGTGGAAGAATATCCCCGGCGATTATGCGGCTGTGTAAAGAGGACATCGATGCCATCATGAAGGCGTATGCCGATGCGCCGCGCCTTCCGTGGTATGGGACACGAACGCGGGTCGCCCACGGATTCTACGCGCAGTTGGCAAAGCGGTATGGCATATCGAAAGGCCAAGCGCGAGGAATCGTCAGGCGGGAATCCGGTTTCTGGCTGCCGACGCGGAGAGAGAAGCGCGACCTCGCCGCGAAACAGAGAGCGAATCGTGGCTAGGCGATTCATGCCGCGTTGCCGCAAGGTGCTTGACTGCTTGAAAG
>CAYOCZ010000344.1:1764-2772 GCA_964402475.1 uncultured bacterium
GCGAGAAGGCGGGTACGGCGACATCCTGCCCAACTCGACGTTCGTCCGGGCACTCGTCATCCTGGAGGCTCTGCTCGGGATTTTCCTGCTCGTGGTCGTCGTGAATGACGTGCTCCAGGCCTACAAGCGGTTCGAGGACGGTCGGAGGTAGCGACTCCGGCAGGCGCCCGTCGGCAAGGAGTCAAGGGTCCGCGGGCTCAAGCCGGAAGGGAAACCCGGGACACTTCGTATTTCAGAGTTCTAAAAACGTCAAGGAGCGACCCGCCGCGGTTGTAGATTCTGGATTCTTGGTTGGAGATTGACTGGAATTCCGAATGCCGAGTGGCGAATGATAAGTTGTGCCCTCCGAGAGCACTTTCCGCTTCGCTCCAATCACTCCTCTCTTGGCGGTTCGCTTCCCCTGCCGGTTTTCGGCCCGAACTGGACAGCAGTCTGTCCGCCGGTAAGATAGCGTGGTTGCATCAGTGAAAATAGCCCTGCTCAGATTCACCTGCCTCGACCTTGCCCTTACCGGTATCATCATCGCGCATCCGCATGTCTGGGTGGACAACACCGTCGAAGCCGTCTTCGACGAAAACGGTCTTGCCCGCTTCAATCTCGTGTGGAGATTCGACGAGATGTACTCCGGGTCAGTGCTGGTGGACTATGACGACAACCGGGACGGCAGGCTCGATGCGGCCGAGGTCGACGCGCTGCAGAAGGACGCATTCGTCCAGCTCTCCGACTACCCTGAAAACGACTTCCTCACCTACCTCTACGTGGACGGTGAGCAGAAACCACTCGACAGCATCGAGGGTTTCACGGTCGGGTTCCCGGACGACGGGAGAATGACCTACAGCTTCTCGGTCCCGGTCGCGTTGGAGGCCACGTCCACCAACCGCACCGTCGCAATATCAACCTACGACGCCACGTACTACACCGAGTTCCTGGTCAGCGGCTGCTCGGTCCGGGAGGACGACAACAGTGCCCGGGTCGAATACGAACTCGAGAACGTGCTCAACAAGGACC
>CAYOCZ010000344.1:2782-4066 GCA_964402475.1 uncultured bacterium
GAAGATGTCACCCTGACGTGCCGGAGCAGGTAGCTGAAACGGCTGATCCTGGTCCTGGTCCCCGTCGTCCTGCTGTGCGGAGTTCACCTGCAGGCCGGCACAACCAGGACGCGCGCGGCCGGGCCGATCGAGGCATCGAAACGGACGACCGAGATCACCAGGTCGCCGACCGTGCTGCACAGCTTCATGGGCTCGATTTCCAGGACCCAGTTGAGCCTGCGGCGTCAGATTGCGAAACTGAGCCGGGAACTCAAGGACCGGCGCGCGCCCGGTGCCCTGGCAATCCTCCTGCTCTTGGCCTTCCTGTTCGGGGTCGTCCATTCCACCGGGCCGGGCCACGGCAAGGTATTCATCATGTCCTACTTCCTCGCCGACAACCCCAGCGTGAAGAAGGGGCTGCTGTTTGGCAACCTGCTTGCGTTCATCCACACCCTGTCCGCAATCATCCTGGTCCTCGTTGTCTACTACGTACTGCGAGCCTCGGTCCTGCGTACGGTCGACAGCGTATCCCGAATCCTCCGCCCGCTAAGCTTCGGGTTGATTGCCCTTGTCGGTGTATGGCTGCTGGTCTCGCACATCCGACAGGCCCGCCGGGAGAAGCAGGCGCAAACCGCCTGTCCGCAGGTCTGGTCCGACCGTCGGGCCTGGTCGATGGTACTGTCGCTCGGGCTCATTCCGTGCGGCGGAACCGTCGTCCTGCTGCTGTTCGCCCTGTCGCTCAACGCCATCGGGCTCGGCATAGTCCTCTCCCTGGTCATGGCGCTGGGTATGGCTGTCACGATAACAGCGGTCGGGCTGTTTGCGATTCTCGCCCGGAAGGGTATCCTGCGCGCCACGTCCGGCCGGCAGCACATCCAGCGCCGCATCAGGATCAGCCTGGAGATTGCCGGCTCGGCCCTGATTGTCATTGTCAGCACCATCCTGTTCCTGAGCAACCTGTAGCCCGAATCCCTGAGTAACCGGCCGGCAGCAGTGCAGTCCGGACTACCCGAGCATCCACAGGCTGAAGGCCATCACAGCCATACCGGCAATGACCCCGAGAATCGCCAGATGCTCATGCCCGTACGAATGGGGGAACTAGGAACAGTCACCCGATTTCGGTCTTCGTGATCCCGGGGCCGCAGTAGGCAATTCCTGACGCGCGGCTGCCCGGTTGACAATCGACCCCGCAAGTCCTAGAATGCTGCGATGATTGAGAACCCGACCCCAGACCCGTCAGGTCCCTCCCCCGACCTCGAATTCCGCTTGCCTCGACTCAATCGCCGCAAACCTATGCGGCCCTGC
>CAYOCZ010000345.1:0-4048 GCA_964402475.1 uncultured bacterium
AATGCGAAGCGCGAGATGCAGCGCCGCGGTGCCTGACGACAGTGCGGTAGCATACGGAACCCCGACGGTCTCGACGAACTCTCGCTCAAACGCATCCACGTGCGGCCCGAGCGGCGCTATCCAGTTCGACTGAAACGCATCCCGAACGAACTCCAGTTCCTTGCCGGACAGATGCGGCGGAGAGAGGTAGATTCGTCCCATACCGGCCTTCATGATGCCTTTGCTCCACTCCTCGTCAAGTCCTGCGTTTCACTCGATGCGGAACTCGCCGACCCATTTGTACGATGCACGTGGTACGGCAGACGGTGTCCCATCAATCGTCAGCCTCGTGTCTTCCATCTTCCCTTTGCTTGCGCACTTCTGACGTCTCATATCTACATTCCGGCCTCTGATTTCGCGGTTCCTCCCTCTCCCTTCCCCGCTTCCATCTTCCTTCATCCTTCATCATTTCTCCCTCTAAACCTCGACCTGTACCTCAGCCTCGACCTTTTCCTCCGACCTGCACGCCCCGCGCCAACTTGGCTCGCTTGGGCTTGAGCAGCACGAACCTACCCCTTTCACGGACTTTCACAAACACCAACTGTCCGGCGCAGACCAGGAGTTGGCAACCGACGATTGCGGTTCTTCCTACTGGGCTGGCGCGCAGGTAGCCAACTGCCAGCCCCAGCGAAACCAAACTCAGCCCGACGTAGAGCAGGGTCACATGCAGATGACTCCAGCCGATCAGGGTGAGCCTCTCATAGAGGTGGGCGCGGTGGGCCAGCCAGAACTTTTCGCCTCGTAACGCACGGCGCAGTATTGTGTAGCTTGTGTCAAACAGGAAGCTGCTATAGAGAATCAGGAAGAACACCAGCGGAACCGGCTGTTCGCCCGAAGTGGAAAGGCGAATCGCCAGGATCGAGAGAATGAACCCGAGCGTCAGGCTGCCGACGTCGCCCATGAACACCCTAGCCGGCGGGAAATTGAACCACAGGAACCCCAGGCATGCGGCGACAACTACCAGGGCGACCGTCCCCTCGTACGCGTGAATCGTGGCGAAGGACACCCAGGCAATACCCGACGAATAGATGACGGCCAGGCTGGCGGCCAATCCATCCACGCCGTCGATGAAGTTGTAGAGATTCGTGACGCCGGTAATCCAGAGCAGGGTCAAAGGAACGGCGGCCCACCACAGCGTGATATTGTGTCCCCATGGCATCTGGAACTGAAGAAACTCCATGCCGGCGCCCAAAATCAGCCCGGCAGCGCCCAGCTCCAGGAACAGCCGCCAATGTGTAGGCAGGTCGCGGTAGTCATCGACCAGACCGGTGGCAGCGACAATGACCGTTGCGATACCGAACAGGCCGAATTTTCCGCGCAAGGCAATCAGCAGCAGCGACAGGCAAAGCGCACACGCAAGCCCGACACCACCACCCGTGACCGTCGGTCGCCGGTGGGAACTCCGGCCAGAGGGAACATCGATCGGCGCTCCCCTGCCCGCCCTCTTCGTCATAATGTATGCGCCGATCCAGGACACAGCAAACGAAGCCAGACTCAAGCCCAGCATTTCGAGTGCGAACACAGCAGGCCTACTTTATTCCGACTCGATTCTGACATCAATCGTCGCCCATTCATTTCGGTGCATTCTATTCCGGCAAGACTGG
Source organism: uncultured bacterium (assembly GCA_964402475.1). Classification (GTDB taxonomy): domain Bacteria; phylum Hydrothermota; class Tepidihabitantia; order Tepidihabitantales; family Tepidihabitantaceae; genus UBA2258. Next base: position 1,644 of record CAYOCZ010000345.1, read on the forward strand.
GTGTCAATGAGGAGAGGTTGAGGGCGTGGACGGTCCTTCCTCCCCGCGGTTCTGCACTTGTGACCTCACTATTCTAGCTTCTGGCTTCTTCCGAGGCCTTGCTGGTGGATGCTGCAATTGGCGGTTCTCTTCTCGACTCCACAGCTCTGCTCTCTGGTTTCTGCTCTGTCCGCACCCGAACCGTGTGTGTAGCCTGATGATTCCTCTCGCCGGATTCCGCAGATTCCGAAAGCTCCTTCGAGAGTCCCGTGGAAAGCCCCCAAGAGAGTTCTTTGGGACTTCCTTGGCGACGTATTCCGGATTGTTGCCTCAAGTGCGTATTTCAGGGCGTACACCGAAGGACGGGCCAACGTTCGTTCAAGAGTGTCCGCCATCGTCTCGCGACAAGTTCGCGCACTCGTGCGTGCCGAAATCCGCGGCATCGTTCCGCTCACTATTCCGGTCATAGTTCGCGTCAGGCTTCGCTTCGGGACTCAGCCTCAGACCTAACCTCAACCTTGCCTGAAGGCCTGTTCGAGAACTGCCTAGGAGGCAGGGGAAGGTGAGAGGCGGGAATCGTGAGTAGTGAGTCGAGAATGGAGAAGTTAGGAGCCTTCTCGGCAGGTCATGGAATGTGTACTACAATGCACATACGGAGACCCGAGAACAAGCCGCAAGTTTGACCGACTCCGGATGACCGGGGAACTCGGACCCAAGGCTCCGGGAACCCAGATGGGAGCTCACAACCAAGCATCCGAAGAAACCCCAGACTCCACTCCCAAGCGAGAGACGAGAATCTGTGTAATCTGCGCAGTCTGTGGGCAGTCAAGTTCGGCTTTCGGGCTTGGCGTCGGGCTTCGGCCAGGCCCGATACCGCCCCGCTCCCGGCCACGGCTCGCGTGTCTTCTGGATCGGCGTTGCGCCAAAGAAAAGCCTCAGCGCACCCCAGAGCGTGCCCAAGCCGTAGGATGCGTGATAGACTAGGAAGAGAGGCGGGAGGAGGGGAAGAAGTCCAGCACCGTACCGGCGGGACTGCTGAAAGGATGAGAATAGGGCCAAAGTGAGGTATGGCACCATGATGGCAGCAAGCAGCATCCAGCCCCAAGGAACCAAGCACCGTCCGACAGGGGCAGCAGATGCCAACCAGGAACCAAGAACTCCAAGAAGACCAAGGACGAACAGACCAGGGACGACGTGTCTCGGTGCGAATGCATAGGGCGCGACGACCCACGTCCAAGGATTCCACTTGCCGGTGCCAAATGCCTGCTCGTACAGGCCGCTCAGCGTTGCCTGATTGTAGTACTCGGCCTTGATCGCAGGGTTGAGCCAGACGCGCTTGCCGGCGCGGACCAGACGGCGGTTGAACTCGTAGTCCTGGTTGCGAATAAGGCGCTCGTCGAACAGGCCGACCTCCGCGAAGACCTCTCTCCGGAAGCAGCCGAACGCCACAGTATCCACCGGGCCCTCATGTCCGCCCACGCGAAACCGCGCGCCCCCGACTCCGAAACGACTCGTTGACACGGCTTACACGAGGCGCGCCCCTACGGACCCATCGCGGGGCAACGTCACGCAGATTCCGCCCACGTTGTCTGCCCCGGTTCGTTGCGCCGTCTCAATGCAGAGCCGCAGGTAGTTGGGAGGGTAGATGGAGTGCGCATCCAGACGAAGCAACCACTGACCGAGAGCGACGCGGAACGCGATGTTCAGCGCCGTGGGGACTATCCTGCCCGGATTGTCGAAGAGGCGCATGTGGGGAGAGCGCCGCACGAAGTCCTCGACCGTCTGCCGAGTCCCATCCTTGCTCATCCCGTCCACGACCAGGATCTCGACCTGAGACATCGGGTAGTCCTGAGCTAACACGCTCGACAGACTCCGGCCGATGAAGGCAGCCTCGTTCCGAACTGGTATGACAATTGACACGAGGGGTAGGGTTGGGTCGGCCATCACACCCGTGCTCTGTCGTGCCAGCGAGCCAGCACGGCGTTATATAACTCCAGCAAGCGCAGTGCGACTTTTTCCGAGCTCAGGTCCTGCATCCTAGCTCGGCCGTCGACCACACGGGGTCCCCCGTACACGCTGGCGAGTTTGGCTGCGAGGTCAGATGGGGTCGGTTCTGCGAGAAAGCACCCTTCGATTCCCTGGATACGCTCCCGCACGTCTCCGACGTCAACTGAGACTACGGGACGATTGCATCCTAGCGCCTCTTTCACGACGTTCGGGGAGCCCTCGTGGTCAGACGTGAGCAGCAGGACGTCGGCGGCGTTGATCCAGACAGGTACTTCGTCGTGGGGCACGCCGGGTAGCCCATGCATCTGAGAAGGAACCTCCATCTGGTTGAGCGCCGCAACGGCAGCTTCTGCAAGGGGCAGGCGCTTGTCCCAAGCTCTGCGGTCGGCGGTTGGGAAGAGAATATGGAAGACATCCGG
>CAYOCZ010000346.1:0-4032 GCA_964402475.1 uncultured bacterium
CCGATATACCCCTCGGGCTCGTTGACGGCAAGGGCTTCGAGGTCCTCGCGCCGTCCCAGTTCCGTGCGTTGATTCATAGCCATGGTCTGTAATCCTTTGCTACTTGTGTTTCTGGCGACCTTCAAACGCCGGCCGCCTGGCGTGGAATCTCAGTACTACCGCCTGCCCCTAATCCGTTCTTCTCGCTGGTGCGCGGCGAAGTCGTCATATAAGGATGGGAACTTCTGGCGGGCGACCGCGCGCCCGAGCGCCTTTTCTGCTTCTGGCCAGCTCGTCGGGCGCGCGGTCGGGTCAGTTGCGTGCTGTTCGCCGTCTTCGTATCCACTGGCATAGCTCTTGGCGCACCCAGCCTCAAACCCCCGGCTATACGCCTCGATGGCGGCTTCGATGTCTTCTGCTGTGGCCTTGGTGCTGAGCTTGATTCCGAGCGTCGCGGCCTGCTCGGTGAGCTGTGCCTTCGTCAGTTTTTCTTCTGGGTCTGTGCTCATCGGAAGGATGCCCTGTATGCTTGGTATGCGTCCGGGTACTGCTTGCGGGCCTCAACGTAGTCATCATTACAGCGTTTCAGCGCCGTAGCCCATGCTTCCTTGGCGCCTTGCGCGGCCAGGTGCTCGGAGTCTCCGCCGAATACCGCACGCCCCGCAATGCGTTCGATCATGTCCGTTGCCTCGGTTGCCCGTACAGTCATTCTTTGCAGCGCTGCAGCAGCCTCGGCCTTTTCGCGTTCCAGCCTGCAGATATCCTCCTCACGCTGGGTCACCGTCAGCCGGGCCTCGTCCAGTTCGCCAACCACCTCGACCAGTCGGGCGTCCCTGGCGTCGGCCTGCTCGATGGCCGCGTCGCGGGCACTCTCAATCTCGCATATCTGGCTCTGGACGCGGGACATGATCTCATGCTCGACCATCTCGCGCACGCCTTCGGGAAGAGGTTCGGGGTCAATCACTGGAGGATTCTCGGGTTCCGGCTCCTGTTCTGGCTCTGGCTCCGGCTCGATGTCATCCGCGACAACCCCAAATGCCAGCGCGGCCTGGGGAACATTGGCGTGCCTCGTTAGGTCGATCATCGCGGCGGCCTTGAAGGGTTCACCTTCGACAATCGCGCCAAACTGGGCGGCGACATCGGGAGCCGTCAGCCAGGTCTCTCCCTGTATTGTCGCCCGAAGCTCGTCTTCGGTCCCAGCCCAGTGCCGCATGTAGCCCGATATCAGCGCGGTCTCAAACATGTCAAGCACGTCCGCGTCCTTGCGGAGGTCGTCAGAGTTGCCCATGGTATAAAGCCAGGGTTTATGGACCATCATCAGCGTATTGGCCGGCATGTGCAACTCACCCGGGTCCGCAACCATACAGAGGTAAGAGGCGGCGGACGCAGCAATCCCCTGGACGTGGACGCTGATAACGCCGCCCGTTTCGTGGATAATGTTGTACATCGCGATGGCGTCCGAGACCGACCCGCCTGGGCTGTCGATATTGACCCGGACGGGTGAGCCTTTGGCGACCCCCTTCATTCGTTCCCGGACACTCCCGGCGTCGCAGCCGTCGCCCCAGAATGAAAAACCAATCTCGCCGAAGATGTCAATGACAGTCTCAGCCGCGTTCTTAACAATCGAAAGCACGTTTTTCATGATCCTGTATCTCCGTCTGGTAGCGTCTCGTTTCCTGCGGTAGACTCAATCGGTGCCCCCGCTTTGGTTTCCAACATCTCAAGCTCAGGCAACACATCCCGAATGATATTCATCTGCTCGCCAAAGGCACGCAGTATTTTTTCCCAGTTCGGGCCGAGTAGCTTGGCATAGTCAGTGAGCCCATTTTTAAGCTGCTTGGCCTTGGCGGTCACCGTCAAAACCTGGTTAACTTCGGGCATCTCTGGCATAATCCATGAGAACGTGTTCTCCCAGACCGCCGGCAGCGACACCTTGAGTCGCCCCGTGCTTACCGCCCACCCGACCGCCTTTGTACAAACCCAATCCAGGAGCCGGCGCTCTAGCCACTTCTGACACCTTGCGAACGTCCCCCACGTCATAAGCTGCTCACCCCGGAACGCGGTGTAAGAGGTCGACGCCTTCATTGTGGAGAATACCCGGGCGAGTCCGAGGGCGCCGCCGGCAGTAGTTGCTACGTCGTCGTCAAATGTGTTGACGTTGACGTTGGGCCGCTCTTTCCCAAGCTCCAGAATGTCTTCGTCTTCGCCGATGTAATCAACATGCCCGTCTGCGAACTTCTCCAGGGCGTCGAGATTGCCAGCTTCTTGGTCTCCGGCGGCGGGGTCATCCTCCGCATTGTCGAGCAGAGAATCAACCTCGACACCTTGCCTTGCCAGCGCGTTCTCGTAGGCGTTTCGTCCCTTGACGGCATAGGCGCGTTGGCTGTTTTTGCGTGCCGATGCGATCTCGGCGGAACGCATTGCGTCCAGGTCTTCGAGGTCACCAGACAGGGCGAGAACTTCAGACGTCCCGATGAGTTGGTTGAACCTCCACGGGCGTTTGATAAGCCGGGCCTGCCGCCTGGAGAAGAAACGCACCTGTGGGTCGTTGGGGTCCACGTCCGAACGGCCATGCTGCTCGTCCCCGATATACCACACAACCTTGCCGTATCGGTTGGTGACCCGGCCCGACTCCAGGCGTAGCGGGATCATTTCGCCATCTGGCGTCCGCATTGGCTGGCGTGTTCCGTCGGCCCCCTTGGCTCGTTCCAGCTCGACGAATAGGGTCTTGTTGATGGGGTCGAGTGCAAACTGTCGCCACTGGAGAGGGTTCAGCGTCGGGAGCTGGTCGGACTCAAAAAACAGCAGAGTCCCGTCGTTAAAGTCGAAGTCATCGAATACCGCTAACACCTCACCATCGCGTGGTACGGCGTGAAGGACAAGTTCAGCAAAGTCTGCAAGGTGGTTATCGTCCCGGCCGTCACACGTGGGGGCATACGTCTGGTTGAACCAGTCCGCCGCCAGGCTCGCCGCGTCCTTGTCTTTCCAGTGAAACACGACCTTCGGGCCGGTGCCGATGACGTTGACGGCAAACTGGTTCTCGAAGAGCCTGTATCGGCTGCTCGTGCGGTGTAGTTCACGCCCTACGTTGGCCGCCTTGCCGCGATCCCTTGCGGTCTGCTGTCGGTCCTCGGGCTTCGTTTCAACCTTGGCCGTTCGCCGCCTGGTGTTGTTCGGGTCGGCAGGGTCGATGCGTGAATGCAGAGCGACGATGCGTTCGTGAGCCCTCCCGGACAGGGTAGCGTCGAGCTTGTCCTGGCTCGTCTGTGCCTGGAGCCGTGCAATCTCTGCACGCTCTCGGGCAATCTCCAGGCGTGTGCGTCTCTGTGCCACCTCAGCCTATCCTCCCGGCGTAGCCCCGGCGCCTCATGATCCTGGAGCGTACCTTCTCTTCCCGGAGAGTGAGCGATGCGAGGGACGGATTCGTCACTTGGTGCCCACCGACGATCTGGTATATTTGCCCAGTGTCGTAAATTTCCTGGATGGCCAGGCGTATCCGTTCTAGTTCGGCTCGGTCGCTCGCAATGCTCACATTTTGCGCCTTTGTCTGGGCTATGAGATAGGGCTATACCCCTACGGTATACACGTCCACGCCCTGGCGCAATCGTCTATTGTCTTACATTGTCCTACATTTCCTTACATTCCCAGACACAGCAAAGCCCGGGAGACTTGTTACGGTCATCCCGGGCTCTGTGGTTTTGGTACGCTTTGCCTTACGGCTTCTTGTCCTCCGCTTCTGTTTCCGTCCGTGCCTTGCATTTTACCGAATCCCGGTGGAACCGTGGCCGCCCGCTCGGGGTGAACCGCACCTCCCCGAGCAGGCCAGCGTGCCACCACCGATAGACCGTCAGCCGGTCAACCTGGGCCAATAGCGCGGCTTCGTCGTAGCTGAGCCAGTCTCGTTCATCGTCGTACGTCATTTCAAACCCCGCTTTTAGCCCCTGCGCCGCCGCAGTTGACGCCTCAGTTTCTCAAGGTGATACTCTGGGAGCTGCCCACCGCGCCAGTACCTGGGCAGCACCTTCGCCAGGGCGTAGTCAAGCAGTACCAGTA